>DATIOS010000114.1:0-10040 GCA_035472915.1 Thermoanaerobaculia bacterium | reverse complement strand
GGGGCGGAGCGCATAGCTTCTACCTGTGCCAAAGCAAGATTCTCGGCGCCGTGCGGTTCCTCGGCGACGGCTCATTCGTCATCGCGCCGGGCTTCCAGAAGGGCGTGCACCTGTTCAACGCCAAGGGCGAGTGTGTCCGCTCCTGGACCAGCGAGGAGCTTGGCCTCGACAGCGATTGCTCGGGCGTCACTGACGAAGAAGAGGAGAAGCTCCGCATGGATACGGCGTTCTGGCTGGGCTGGCTCAACGGCCATCGGGTGGTCGACGACATCTTGCCGCTGCCGCAGGGTCCCGGCCTGCTGGTGCGGGCCGCGGGAGAGGACGGCCAGCTGCACTGGACGTTGAAAGTGCTGACGCCGGCGGGGGTGAAGACGTACACGGTACCGCTGGCGAGCCAGCTGCGGGAGGACCGGCTGCACGGCGACGTGCGCGACGGCAAGATTGTCCTCCTGCTCTCGGCCTCGGCAACCGCCTACAAGAGAGACCCCGAGAACCGCCCCGGCGAGATCGTCGTAGCGGAGATGCCCAGATGAAGCGACACCCTCGGCCGAGCCTCCCACCGCGTCGCCGACATCGTGCTCTCCACAAGCCGCTAGAAGATCCACCGCGAAGGGCGACTTCTCGACTTCGGCCTTGTCGAGCGGATTGTCCCACCAGAGGATCTTCATCACCGGGATCATGCCCATGAACCCATCCTTGACGCACGGGGGAGGCTCATAGAAGAATAGGCGCCAATCGTTTGCGATACCGATCCAAACCGTGGGTCTTGAGAGGCCCGATACTGCTGGGGGCTTTGTATGCCGAAGGACTCTCTCGCGGACCTGTTGGGGGAATTGGAGATCCTGGTCAGCGGAATGGATGACTGGCTGGCCGACGTCTCGCAGATGCAGCCGCTCCGGAACGAGGTCTTGTCCATGCTCCAGGGGACGCGGGAGCTGGCCGCCGAGCAGAGCTCTCTGACGGCGCGCCGCCAGGCGGTCACACAGCAGCTGCGGATCATGAAGGGTCAAGGGCGGGACCTGGTCATCAAGACCCGCGCCGCGATCCGCTCCTACTACGGCCACCGCAACGAGGGACTGGTGCGATTCAACATCCGGCCGGTCCGCCGGCGCTCGCGAGCGATCCCCGAGGGGGTAGGGATCGCGATGCCCGCTCCGGCCGAGGTTCCCGGCGCGTTGCGCCGGACCACCAAGGCTCTCGGAGCCGCCCCCGACACGGCGCCGGTCTCTCCCGTCACCGCCGGCGACTCGCGTTCCGAGTCCTGAGCGGCGCCTCTCGCGTCGCGGATCGTCTCCGCTTCGCCACGGCTCTCTTCCGCTCTTTCGTGGGCCTTTCCCGAAAGCAGGGCAGCGGTGGCCCTGGTGAGGGCAGCGACGGCCCAAGTGAGGGCAGCCTTGGCCCCAATCGGGGCAGCCATTGCCCCAATCAGGGCAACGCCGGCCCAAGTGAGGGCCACCATCGCCCAACTGAGGGCAGCTGTGGCCCCAATGAGGGCAACTGTGGCCCCGATCGGGGCCGCTCTGGCCCAAGTGAGGGCAATCGTAGCCCAACTGAGGGCCAAGGCTGCCCCGATCGGGGCCAACGCTGCCCAACTGAGGGCCAAGGTTGCCCTTCCTTCGCGAATGAGCAATTTTCAGTGATGCCTTACGCTCGCCCAAGCGGAGGGGACCCGGCGGGATCGGGTACAATCCCCGTCCCCATGACCACCTTCTCCCCGACCAAGAAGCTCGTCTTCTCTCTCATCCTTCTCGCCTTCCTGTGGCTGCTCGTGGAGCTCATCTGCCTAGGCGGATTGTGGTACCTCAAGCGCTACAAGAACGTGGAGTATCAGCCCACCCTGGTGGAGGATTTGAGCTTCAAGCATCGGGCCGTGCTGGGCATCCAGCTCGACGACACGGTCTCCTATGTGATGTTCGATCCCGAGTTGGGCTGGACCATCCGGCCCAACAGCAACCGGCCGCTGTACAAGTCCAACAGCAAGGGATTGCGGGCCGCCCACGAGTACGCCTTGCAGCCGCCGGCGGACAAGGTGCGCATCGCCGCGTTCGGCGACTCCTTCACCCATGGCGACGGCGTACCCATGGGCGCCACCTTCGAGGAGAAGCTCGAGCAGCTCGACCCCGGGCTCGAGGTGATGAACTTCGGCATTCCCGCCTCGGACCCCGGCCAGGCTCTTTTACGCTACCGCCGCGAGGGCATCCAGTACCATCCTTCGGTGGTCCTCATCGGCCACATGTCCGAGAACATCAGCCGCATGGTGAACACCTTCCGGCCGTTCTACTTCGCGATGAGCGGCATTCCTTTCAGCAAGCCCCGCTTCGCCGTGGAGGGCGGCAAGCTGGTGCTGATCGACAACCCGATCCAGACCACGGAGGGCTACCGCGAGCTGTTGCGCGACCCCAAGAAGGTCCTCCCGCGGCTCGGCGAGCACGACTACTTCTACCAGCGCAACAACCGGCGCAGCCGGCTCGACTTTCTGCCCTCGGTGCGCTTCGCGCGCGTCATCTCCGATCAATACTTCGATCAACCGATCCTTTTTCACGACCAGTACAACAAGCGCTCCGAGGCCTATCAGGTCGCCTTCCGGGTGCTCGACCAGTTCTACCGCGAGGCCCTGGATCACGGTTCGCTGCCGATCATCGTCCTCTTCCCCCAGCGCCGGGAGGTGCGGCTGCGCCACCGCGGCCAGCCGGTGACCTACCAGCCTCTGCTCGAGGAGTTGCGCCGTCGCGGCTACCGGGTGATCGATCTCGCCGACGGCTTCCAGAAGTACGACCCGGAGGCCGAGCTGGCGTCGAACAACTTCATTCACTATCCGAAAGCCGGCAATGAGATGGTGGCAAAGTGGATTCGCGACGTGCTGGTGCAGCAGGGTCTCACCACGCCCGAGGGAGTCCGCAAGGCGCTGGCGTCGGCCAAGGCGCCGAAGCTCGATCACTGAGTCTGGGAATGTAAAAAGGGGTCCGGGATCGAAGTCCCGAACCCCCGCTTTTCAGGATTGGCGACGGACGAGCTGGGTCAGCGAACGGCGCCGCGCCGGAAAAGATTGACGATGGCGAGCAGGATGACCGCCCCGAGCAGCGAGACCAACAGCGCCGGCAGACTGAAGTTGCCCTGCGTGATGTTGCCGGTGCCGAAGATCGGCGACAGCAGGAAGCCCGCGAGCAGGGCGCCGACGATGCCGACGACGACGTTGAGGAAGATACCCTGTTGAGCGTTCGTCCTCATGGCGATACTGGCGATCCACCCGATGAGGCCTCCGACGATCAGAATGAGAATGAGGTTTACCATGACGGTCCTCCTTGGCTTCTAGTTGTTTGACCAGTTCCCTCTCCCCGCCTTCTCATCATTAGCAACCCGCGTGCCACTCTGATGAAAGAGCCCAATCTCACGTTGCCGGCGGAGCCTCCGCGGGCGGCTGGTACCCAGCTCCACCCGCTGCTGCGCGTGGCTCTCTATCTCCTCACTTTCTGGCTGATCCAGGCCGGCGTGGCCGCCGGAGTTGCCGGAATCGCCTTCCTGCTGGGAGGAGAGCAGCTCGGCCCGGATAGCTTCCTGGCGTCCAGAGAGGCGATCCTGGCGGTCTTCGGCCTCGCCGTCCTGCCGGTGCTGGGAGTGACCCAGATCTTCGTTCGCCTCCTCGACCGCCGGAGGCTCGCGAGCGTCGGCGTCCGCTGGCCTGGTGGCGGCCGGCGAGCCGCCCTGCGCGGCCTCGTCACGATGTCGCTCGGCAGCGGGGCCTTACTGACTGGCTGGCTCCTCTTGCTTCTCGCCCTGACGGCCCATCACGCGGCCCTCCACTTCGGAGGGCTGAGCAGAGATCTGGCGACGGGACGCCCCTGGTGGCCCCTGCCGCGGCTCCTGCTCTTCCCCGTCCTTCTCGCCCTATTTTTCATCCAGGCGGGAATCGAGGAGCTGGTGGTGCGGGGCTACGTCTATCACGTCCTGAGGGAACGTTGGCGCGCGGGCGCCGCCGCTCTCGGCTCCTCCCTGCTGTTCTCCCTGCTTCACGCCGGCAACCCTGACTTCAATGCCGTCGCACTGGTCAACATTGTCCTTGCGGGCCTCATCCTGGCCGCGCTGGTGGAGCGCAGCGGCAGCCTCTGGGGAGCCACCGCCGCTCACGGCGTCTGGAACTTCGCCGTCGCCTGCCTGGCGTCGCTGCCGGTGAGCGGCATTTCCCTGTTCCACCTTTTCAACGTTGCCGTGACCGGCGACCCGCGGCTCACTGGCGGCGACTTCGGGCCTGAAGGCAGCCTGGTGCTAACCGCTCTCGCCCTACCTCTGGCCGCCGGATTGTGGTGGTGGATCGCGCCGAGCCGAGGCCGGCCGCGGGAGGACGCCAAGCCGTCAGCTGCGGAGGACGGCGCGCCGGCTCTCTCCTCTGGAGGAGGCGCGGTCCGGTTCTTGCAGTACACTGTCGAAAATGTGATCTCCCGGGAGGGACGCTCCACCATGAAGGCAGCCCAGCCTGTGTTTTCTCTGGCCGTTTCCTGCTTCCTGCTCGCTTCTGGGCTTGCCGCGGCGGCGCCCCCTGCCCGCTCGGCGGTCAACGACCCGGGTACCATTCATGAGGCGGTCGACGTCAACGTCGTCAACGTCGAGGTCTACGTCACGGACGCGAGCGGCAAGCCGGTGACCGGTCTGCGCGAGCGCGACTTCGAGGTGCGCGAGGACGGCCGGCGGGTGTCGATCTCCAACTTCGCGGCCCTCGCCGGCAGCGGTGTCGCGGCCCGCAAGCCCGCGGCGCCGGCGGACCGGCCGGAGGCCCCCGGATCCACCTCGGAACCCGCGGCGGAGCCCTGGAGCCTCATCGTCTTCGTCGACAACTTCGACATCCATCCGGCCAGCCGCACGCGGGCGCTGCGCCAGGTGAGGGAGTTCCTCGCCAACCATCTGGCTGCCGAGGATCGGGTGATGGTGGCGAGCCTCGACGCGGGGCTCAGGATCTGGCTCCCCTTCTCCACGGACCGAGCCGCCGTCGACGCCTCGCTCAAATCGGTGGAAGGCCTTGCCGCCCAGGGTCCATCGATCGATCGCGCTCGACGGCAGGCTTACCAGAACATCATGACCATCCAGGAGGCTGCCCTCTCCGTACCGAATCCCCACGCCTGTCCGCAGGAGATCTCGCGGCCGGCGCACGACTTTGCCGCGGCCCGGCGCAACGAGGTTTTCCACACCCTGGGAGGGCTCACGGTGCTGATCAACTCCCTCTCGGGAGTGCCGGGGCGCAAGGCGTTGCTCTACGTCAGCGACGGGCTTCCCGTTACCCCGGGCGAGGAGGTGTTCCAGTTCCTGGCCGAGATCTGCGGTGGGGGCAGCGGCACCGGCGGCATCGGACGGCAAGCCGTGGTGAATACTCCCAACACCATCGAGGAGCCAGGCAATGACGAAGGAACCACCCGTCCCAAGCCGTCGGACGACCGGGTCAAGCTCGACCCGATGGCCGTCTACGATGCGCGGACGCTCGGCCCTGGGGCCTACCAGGCCGCTTCGCAGGCTCCGCTCGACACCCAGAGCTACAACATCGGCAAGCAGTTGGAGGCCCTGGTGGCGCACGCCAACGCTCAGCGGGTCACTCTCTACGCCCTGCAGGCCTCCGGTCTGGCAGGTCCGGGCAGCGCGGACGCCGACGCCGGACCGGGCGAAAGGCTGACCCAGTTCCCCTCCATCGAGACCGCGGCGCGCACCAGCAATCAAGGCTCGCTGACGGCCCTCGCTTCCGGCACCGGGGGACGGGCCATCCTCGACGTCAACGATTTCGGGCTCGACCTGGCGCGGATGCGGGAGGATCTGACGACCTACTATTCGCTCGGCTACACGCCATCGCACAGCGGCGACGGCAAGGAGCACCGGATCGTCGTGCGGGTGAAGCGTTCCGGGGTTCAGCTGCGCTACCGCGAGAGCTATCGCGATAAGCCGGTGATGGAAAAGGCTGTGGACCGCACCCTGGCGGCCCTCTTCTACGGCCTCGACGACAACCCGCTGAAGATCGAGATGGAGGTCGGCGACCAGCTTCCCGGAACCGGCGGCAACGTCTCGGTGCCGGTGCGCCTCAAGATCCCCCTGTTCAAGGTGGCCGTCCTCGACGGGGAAGAGAACTACGAGGGCAGCCTGCGGCTCCTGGTGGCCACGCGAAGCGTCGACGGCCGCATGGCGCCGGTGCGCCAGTTTCCCGTGCCGATCCACATCCCTCGCAAAGAGGTTCTCACCGCTCTCGGACAGTATTACGTCTACACGTTGACGCTCCAACTGGCACCGGGCGAGCAGCGGGTCGCCGTTGGGATACGGGACGACGTCGCCGCCACTTCTTCCTACCTGAGCCGCGCGGTCACCGTGGGCGCTGCCGCGCCCGCGACCGAGGCCCGGAACTGAGGACGCCATGAACCTGAAAACACGCATCCTTTGTCCATTGGTCCTGCTGGCCCTCACGGCCTACTCTCCCCTTTTCGGCGCCGAGAAGGCCCAACCGGCGTCGCTCACCAGCTTCGGCGCCGTGGTGGAAGTCAACGTCGTCAACGTCGACGTCTACGCCACCGACAAGAGCGGCAAGCGGGTGAACGACCTGCGCCAGGGCGACTTCGAGCTGCTGGAGGACGGCAAGCCCGTCTCGCTCAGCAACTTCGTTCCCGTTCGCCTGCCAAGCTCCAGCCAACAAAGCCCTGGCGGCCAGCCAGCCTCCACCGACCCGGCCGCGGCGACGCGAACGCCCGACGACGCGTGGAACCTCATCGTCTACGTCGACAACGCGAACATCTGGCCGTCCCACCGGGCGCGGGCGCTGCAGCAGCTCCGGGAGTTCCTCGCCCACAATCTGAGCCCCGCCGATCGGGCCATGGTGGTGACCTCGGACCAGGTGCTCAAGGTTTGGCAGCCTTTCACCTCCGATCTCGCGGCGCTCGACGTGGCGTTGCAGGGAGTCGAAAAGGTCTCGGCGCACGGACCGGAGATCGACCTCGAGCGGAAAAGCGCCTTCGGGGACATGATGACCATTCAGCAGATCTCGCTGGCGGATCCTACCGATCCAATTCCCTGTCCCCTGTCGATCGCGCAGCCGGCCCATGACTTCGCCAGCAGCCGGCGGAGTGAGATCCGGCGATCGCTAGGCGCCCTCACCATCCTGGTGAACTCGCTCTCCGGTGTCCAAGGCCGCAAGGCCGTGCTCCACGTCAGCGACGGCCTGCCGGCCATACCCGGCGAGGAATTGTTCCAGTTCCTGGTCGAGCTCTGCGGCGGCGGCGGTACGGCGGGGATCGGAGGGACCCCGACCCCTCCCAATACGAGGGAGGGCAGGTTTGACAGGGGCAGAAATGAGATGGACCCGCTAGCCGTCTACGATGCCCGGGAGTACGGCCCGCGCGCCTACCAGGCCGCCTCGCAGGGTCCCAGCGACTCGCAGGGCTACAGCATCGCCAAGGACCTGGCCGCCCTCGTGGCGCATGCCAATGCGCACCAGGTGACGCTCTACACCCTGCAGGCGTCGGGAGTGTCCGGCACCGATGCCTCCGAGGCCGGCTTCGGGCCGGGAGAGCGGCTGTTCCAGTTCCCTTCGATCGGCAGCACCCTGAGGGCGAGCCTCCAGGAATCCCTTCACGTCCTGGCCGAGGGGACGGGAGGACGGGCGATCCTCAACGCCAACGACTGGCGTCCGGACCTGGCGAACCTGCACGAGGACTTCTCCACCTTCTACTCCCTGGGGTACACCCCGGCCCACAACGGCGACGGCAAGGATCACAAGATCGAGGTCAAGGTGAAACGCCCCGGCATCCGCCTGCGCTATCGCGTGGGCTACCGCGACAAGCCGGCGTTGGAGAAGGCCGTGGATCGCACTCTCGCCGCGCTTCTCTATGGCGTCGAGGACAACCCTCTCCAGATCGCCGTCGAGGTGGGAGAGCAGATGCCGGGCCCGTCGGGCACCGTCGCCGTCCCCATCCGGCTGCGGATTCCCTTGCACAAGCTGGCGATCTTGAACAACGAAGAGAGTTTCGAGGGCAACCTGCGGCTGCTGGTGGCGACGCGCAGCGAGGACGGCCGCTCGGCGCCCGTGCGGCAGGTCGCCGTGCCGATCAAGATCCCGCGGAAACAGGTGCTCAATGCCCTCGGCCAGTCCTATCTCTACACGCTGACGCTGCAACTGCCGCCTGGCACGCACCAGGTGGCGGTGGGAGTGCGCGACGAGATCGCCGCGACCACGTCGTACCTGAGCCGCGCCGTCACCGTGGGCACCGTCAAGGCCGCGGCGACGACGCAGAACTGAGGGACGTCAGACCGTCGAGAGCACGATCTTGCCGAAGGCGCCGCCGCGCTCCAACGCCTGGTAGGCCTCGGCCGCGCGCTCCAAGGGGATGACGCGGTCGACCACCGGGCGCAGGCGGCCGTCACGCAAGCGCGGCAGGGCGAAGGCCGCGAAGGTGGCCACGAGCCGCGCTTTTTCCTCCCGCGGCCGGGCGCGTAGGACCGAGCCGATGACGTGCAGCCGCTTGTGCAGCACGAGCCCGAAGTCCACCTCCGCCTTGCGGCCGCCCACCAACCCCACCACCACCAGCCGGCCACGGTGGGCCAGCGCGGCGAGGTGATCGGCGGTATCCGCCCCGCCGCTGAGCTCGAGGACCAGATCGACTCCTCGTCCGCCGGTGGCCTCGCGGACCTGGCCCACCAGGTTGGCGCCTTCCAGGCAGACCTCGTCGATCCCCAGTCCCCGCAGCAGCTCCAACCGCTCGCGGCTGCGGCCGGCGGCCAACACCCGGGCGCCGAGCTCTCTCGCGAGTTGCACGGCAAAGGTGCCCATACCGCCGGTGGCTCCGGTCACCAGCACGGTCTCCCCCGCTTGAAGCCCACCTTCGACGACGAGGTTGGTCCACGCCGTCAAGGCCGCCTCGGGAATGGCTCCACCCTCGATGAAAGAGAGGTTGTCCGGCAGGGTCATGAGCTGTCCCTTGGGGATGGCAACGCGGGTGGCATGACCGCCGCCGCCGAGGAGAGCCATCACCCGCACGCCGGGCTGCCAGGGCGAGCCGGCCTCGCCCTCCAGCACGACGCCGGCGCACTCCAGGCCGGGAACGTCGCTCTCGCCCGGCGGCGGCGGATACTGTCCGCGCAGCTGCAGCAGGTCAGCGTGATTGAGACCCGCGGCCTCGACGGCGACGAGGATCTCCCCCTGGCGGGGAACCGGATCGGGGAGATCGCCGACTCGAGGTACGGGTTGGTTGGGGTCGGAGGCGGGTAGGATCGCTCGCATTGGGCGATCCTACCCCACGCCTCGCTGGAAGCTCAGCGCGAACCGACGGGCCGAATCTTGGCCACCGGTGCGGGCTCGGGTTGATTGATTTCGGCCGCTAGCGGTTGGCGAGCCTCTTTACGCTCGTCGAGACCGAGGGCGCCCTCCTCCAGCCAGGCATGCTTGCCATCGAGAACCCGCAAGGCGACCTTGTACTTGCGCACGTCGTCGTTGGCCCACAGCTCGTGGAACAGGCGGACGATCTTGCGCCGCGAGCCGCGACTGAAGAGATCCGCCAGCTCGGTGGCATTGGCCGCCTCCGGATGACCGGCTTCGATCATCGCCTGCGCCCGGGAGACGGACGCCGCGATGCAGAAGAGCTCGTTGGCGATGTCCACCAGCCGGAAGAGGAAAGCCTGCTTGTTCTGGAGCTTGGCCTGGTGGACCAGCATGCCGTGGAAGATCTGGCGAGACAACCGCCGCGTGTTGCGCTCCACGAACCGCAGGTGCGTCGCCAGCTCCCCAAACTCCTGGTAGCGCGGCCACTGTCCCCAGCCCAGCCAGCGGGTCGGGTACCACGAGGCATAGAAGGAGGTCATTTTCGGCAGCTCGGCGAGCTTCTCCGCGACGCTCTTTTCGGGATCGATCATGGCGCCGGCCACTTGCAGGTGCTTGTCCACCGCCTCGCGAGCCATGAAGAGGTGCATGATCTCGGAGGAGCCCTCGAAGATCAGGTTGATGCGGCAATCGCGCATCATGCGCTCGACGGGCACCGGGAACTCGCCGCGCTCGCGCAGCGAGATCTCGGTCTCGTAACCGCGGC
>DATIOS010000113.1:0-2111 GCA_035472915.1 Thermoanaerobaculia bacterium | reverse complement strand
CCGCACGGCGTGCTGCGGGCTGTTCGCTCGGTCACAGTGGCGGGCCCGCGCCGGTCTCTCACCGGCTTCCCTGTCCACCGATCCTCTTTCGCGGCCAGTCTAGCTGTAGTTCCTAAGCACGTTGTTCATCCGGCCCTCCTTGGAGGCTGGCGGTGTCGAAGCCCCAGATCCAAGGAGGAAACCGGATGGACCATCACGCTAACGCGCCCCTCGGCCCGAAGGGCAGGGCGATCCTGGTCAGGCGAGTGCTCGAGGAGGGGTTCGCGCTCACGGAGGCGGCCGAGGCCGCCGGAGTGAGCGCGAAGACGGCTGGCAAATGGGTGCGTCGCTACCGGGCCCAAGGCGAGGCCGGGTTGCTTGACCGCAGCTCAGCCCCTCACACGGTCCACAACGCCACCCCACCTGATCGGGTCGAGGCGATCGCCGCCCTGCGCCGTCTGCGCCTGACCGGGCCGGAGATCGCCGAGCTCCTGGAGATGGCCACCTCGACCGTCTCGGCGGTGCTGAAGAGGATCGGCCTGGGCAAGCTCTCCCGCCTGGAGCCCGAGGAGCCGATCCGCCGCTATGAGAAGAGCCGCCCTGGCGAGCTGATCCACATCGACGTCAAGAAGCTGGGGCGCATCGGCCCTCATGGGGCCGGACATCGCATGCTGGGGCGCAGCTGGGCCAAGGAGGGGCGGACCCGAAGGGATTCCGAGGGGGTGCGGCGACTGCAGACCGGCTGGGAGCGCGTGCACGTCTGCGTCGATGACGCCACCCGCCTCGCCTACGTCGAGGTTCTGCCCGACGAGAAGGCAAAAACCGCGATCGGCTTCCTGAGGCGAGCCCTCGCCTTCTACCGATCTCACGGCATCACGGTGGAGAGGCTGATGACAGACAACGGCTCCGCCTACCGCTCCGCCGCCCACGCCGTGGCCTGCCGGGCGACGGGGATCAAGCACATCCGTACCCAGCCCTACCGGCCCCAGACCAACGGTAAGGCCGAGCGCTTCATTCGCACGATGCTGCGCGAGTGGGCCTACGCCGCCGTCTACGGCTCATCGCCAGAGAGGGCCGCGGCCCTCTCTGGCTGGGTCGAGCGCTACAACTACCGACGACGACACGGCGCCCTCGGCCACCGGCCGCCTATTCAGCGGCTACGGGAGCTCAGCCGGAACAACGTGGCTGGCATCTACATCTAGCCGACCTCCGGGAGGCCGCTCCACGGCGGCCTCCCGGGTCGACCTGGCGCTATTCGTAGCTGAGGTAGATCGTGTCGCCGACGCCGATCTGGGTGCTGCGTTTGGCCTGGACCTCGGCCGCACCGTCGATCGAGACGTTCCATTTTTCGGCCGGCGAGCCCGGGTAACCGTTCACCTGGGTGATCGGGCCTTCACCGCTGCCGGGCAGGAAACCGCTCACGCACCCGGCCGGGGTCGTGCCGGCGACCGCCGCGTTCAGGACCGCCGCCAGCGTCGTCGTCGTCGCTTGCGGAGCGAGCGAGACCATGCAGACCTCCAGCGCCGAAACGCCGTCGTCGACGATCAGGGCCAGCTGCGCGGTTTCCGCCGCGCCGGTGGCGAATTCGGTCACGCCTTTCCACTGCGGGCCGCTTTTCGGCGCCGGCGGGGCGGCGGTGAAGCCGCCGCTGCCGAGCGCGCGCACCGCGTTCTGGGTGGAGTAGAGGTTCGCGGTACTGCCGGAGGTGGGGTACCGGAAGGCGCCGCTCCCCAGCTGCTGGGAGATCAGGAAGTTGAGCGGGGTGTTGAATTTGGGCCCAGAGCCGGTGAATTCCGCCGCCTGCGGATCGAGGCCGCAGGCTTTCAGACCGCCGACCGCCCAAGCGTTGGAGTCGGTGTTGTTGCCGAAGGCCGATTTGAGGGCGCCGGTCGCGCCTTCGAAGGTCGACGCGAGGTATTTCTTCGCGTTGACGATCGCAGCGTCGGTGTTGGCGACGCCGGCGTTGCAGAGCGCCGCCATCGCGGCGCCGGTCATGTCGGGTTCGGAGGCTTTTTTCAGCTCTTCTTCGCTGCCGGCGGCTTTCACCCAGGTCCAGCCGCCGTCGGTGTGCTGGTTGGCGCGGATCGCCGTGACCGCCTCGCCGAGCACCACCGGCGGCACCCGCTGCCCGC
>DATIOS010000112.1:0-22955 GCA_035472915.1 Thermoanaerobaculia bacterium | reverse complement strand
AGACCGGGGTCGGAGCCATCGAAGCGGACTCCATGCGGGCCATCGGATACCGCGTCGAGGGCGGTGGCGACACCGAGACACCGCCTTCCGCCACTTCGAGGATCTCCCCCAGCCGCACGCCGAGCGCCTTGGCCAGGGTCTCCGCCTTGCTGCGGGCCGTCCGTGCGGCGTCGGCCAGGGCCTGGGCGCGAGCCGCCTCGTCGTTGCGCAAGCCGAAGTCGACCCCGTCCAGCGTGTTGGCCCCGGCACCGAGGCCGGCGTCGATGACCGGCCCGACCTTGGCCAGGTCGCTCACCCGCACGGTGATCGTATTGTTGGCCTGGTAGCCGGTGATCCGCGGCGGCTGATTGTCATTCCCCTGGCGGATCTGGGAGTAGAGGGGAGAGAGCGAAAGACCGGACGTCTGGATCTCCTCCGCCGCGATTCCGAGCTTGCGCACGGCGTCCAGCACGGCGTTGGCGGTGCGGCTCACCTGGTCCTGGACGGCCCGGGCGGTGGGCGCCTGGGCCACCACCCCCAGCCGGACGTGAGCCTCGTCGGGAGCCACCCGCGCCTGGCCCGAGCCGGATACGATGAGAGTGGGAACGGGGTCCATGGGCGGTCTGGGAGCCTGAGCCGCCAGGGGCATAGCCAGCAGGGCCAAAGAGGCGGCGATCGTGAGGGGTTGGTGCATGAGTCTCTCCTTTGCCGCCTCCAGTATAGACAGACGCCCCCGCCGGTGCTGGAGACCGGCGGGGGCGCGGGATGCGTGGTCAGCTCGATCTACGGCTGGTAATCGGGATCCCGTCCAGGAGTCCCCGCCGAGCTCGCTGAGACCGCGGTCCCAGTCTCTGCGGCGCCGCCTGAATCGTACCGGTGAGGGCGATGCCTGTGCAGGTCGCGGTACTGAAAGAAATCCCAGAAGCCGAAGATCAGGCTGAGCAGCGCCAGGACCCCCGCGACCTCACAGCAGCCCAGGAAGCCCGCCGTCGCGGCTGCACCCGCGGTGACCAGGCTGAGGATCTGCGGCGGCGACGGTCGCGGCGGCGCCTTCATCGCGATTGGGGGTGGAAATGACTTGACTGGAGGAGCGGTATTGCCGTCACCGTTGCCCATGAGGTCCTCCCATATCTAAATGAATGCCATTCATTGCTCGTTGCCTCCTCGCCAGGCAGCTTTTTTATCCTGCCTCGGCGTTCAGAAATGAAGCGCGTTGATCGACGTCACGAGTTTATCGCGCCTCGCCAACCAACCACGAGGCTTCTCAATCAGGCGGCCGGGATGGCTTGGCGTTGCATCCAGGGCTCACCGCGGTTCTCCGAGCAGGATGAATGGCGCCCAATAGGAGGGATGCGCGTAGGTTTCACCGCGCGCGATCATCGACAATTTCGCCGTCTGAAGCGCTTTGGCCTTCTCCCGGTGGCGGTCGAGGCCGCGGTAAAAGTCCAGCATGAGATCGGGGGTTGGCCCGTCCGTCACGTTCCACAGGCTCACCACCAGACTGGGCACACCGGCATAGAAGAAGGCCCGGGTCAGGCCGACCAGCCCCTCACCTGTCACTTCCTTGCCGAGCGCCGTTTGGCAAGCCGACAACACGACCAGGTCGGCGGAAAGCTTCAGATTGAAGATTTTGGGGACTTGGAGCAGCCCATCCTCCCTGCTGCCAGGCCGCGCCGCGAGGATCAGGGCCGAATTTTCAGGGTAGCGTTCATCAATTTTCGCGTGGGTGGCGAAATGGAGCCGGTTGGCGGCAGCCACGACAGGATTCCGCGTCACCGCCTCGCCGGTTGCCTCCTGACCGATGAAGGTGACCGCCGAGCCCGGGTAGAGCCCGGCAATTCCGCGCGCCTCGCGCTCCGAGCCACGCAGCCGGTCGAAGGCTTTGCTGCGGGAGAGGGCGAAGGGAGCGAACACCACGGCGCGCTGTCGATTCGCAGGTGGAACCGCCGGCCGCACTTCGCGCAGGCCGGCGAGGACACTGGCGGAAGGGACGTAGGCGATGGAGTAGCGGCGGAGCAGGTAGGGCAGGTTGCCGTAGGAGCGTTCTCCCGGAGCCTCGGTCAGGAAAGCCTCAAAGGGTATGTAGTAAAGGTCGGCGTCCGGAGCAATGAGCAGATTCGATGTACCGGCCAAGTCCTTGGCGGCGGGAGCCAGAAGCTCGTTGTAGAGCTGGAAGGCCGACTCGAGATAGTCCTTCCGGGTCAGGAGGCTCTCCCGGTCGAGCGCCGCTCGCAGCCGCCGCACCTGACCGGCAAGCTCCTTTGCCGGGGGGAGATCGTAAGTGCTCAACCCCTTTTTGGTGACGACGAACAGGGTCGAGCGGTTCTCGCCCAGAGAGTACTCGAGAAGGGCGGTCCGCTCATCGAGCAGCCGGCTGCGGATCTCGGTCAGCGTCAACGGGACCGGATAACGGACCTGGGCGTAGCGTTGGTTCCGGGCTCGAATCTCGAGATCGAGCTGCTCCCGTTGCCCGTCCAGTTTTTGGAACTCGGCCCGCAGCTCGCGGGCACGCTCGGGGAGCACGTCGCTGGCGCTGAGCTGGCGTTGAATCTGGGAGACCTGATCCGCAAGGTCCTCCTCGCGGCGCCGGAGATCGGGATCGAGCCCCTGGCTGACGTCGATGCGGCCCTCGGCCAGGAGATCGAGGAGCCCCCGCGCCCGCGCCAACTCGCTGACGTTCAGGGCCTCAGCCCGGCGGTCGAGGCGCATCAAGAGATCCATTTCCAGATCGTAGTAAGTCCGGCGTGCGGCGGAGAACCCGATCCGCAGCCGGTCCGCGCCGATATTTCGGCGGGTCGACTCGACGATGTCGAGGGCTTGTTTGGCGTCGCCCAAGGCCGCCGCGAAAAGCCCTTGATCCCGGCGCAGCTGAGCGCGTCTCAGCAGGCTCAACGCCACCACGCTGGTGTATTCGATCTCATTGCCCAAGGCGATTGCCTGACTCAGACACTCGGCGGCCAAAGCCGGCTGCCCGAGCCTGCCGTGAGCCGTACCGAGCGCGAAAAGGCTCGCCGTCTCCCGGGTCCGGTTCTTCTTTTGCCTCGCCAGGGCCAGGGCCCTTTCGAGCGACGGCAAGGCTTGCCGCGGATCGTTGAGGTCGAGCAGAGCCAAGCCGATCGAGTACGGCACGCTGGGCTCTTCGGGCATGAGCCGCCCCGCCTTCTCGTACTCGCCGAGGGCAGCTCGCGGATCTCCCATCCTCTGTCGAGCCCTCCCGATGCCGATCAAGGCGGTCACCTCGTCAGGGCCGGCACCGGCTAATGCCTTCCTGGCCAGCTCGTAGCTCTCCAGCGCCTTTTCCGGATTACCGAGCTCGAAGTAGAGATTTCCCATGTTCAAGCGGATCCATCCGGCCGAGGCTGGCGCCCGGGAGACGGCGCGAGTGAAGAGCTCCAGCGCTCTTTGGTACTGCCCCTGATTGAGGTAAGCAGAAGCTAGATTCTGTTCGATGACGGCTTCGGTTTGCCTATCGCCGGCCCGGCGGCTCAAGGCGAGAGCCTGCTCCCAGGTTTCCCTCGCCTCGCCGGCGCGAAACTGGCCGTAATAGCCAGCCCCGATCCCCGCCAGCGCCAGCGCCTGTTGGGCAAGATCGCCGGAAGCGACGGCAAGCGGCAGGGCTTTCTCGAAAGCATGCAGCTCCGACTCCGCGTCGCCCGTTTCCGCGTAAACGTTACCCAGACCCTGGAGCACCGACGCCTGCTCCCAGGGTATTCCCACTCGCTCCCACAGCACCAGGGATTGGCGATACGAGTCAGCCGCCTGGTCGTACTTCAAGAGCCGCCGGCTCCAAAAGCCCATCTCGCTCAACGCCCAGGCCTCCAGATCGAGCAAGCCGGAACGGCGCGCCCGTTCGTGTGCCCGCCCGTACCAGTCGAAAGCGGCCTGCTTGTTCCCCAGCGCACCTTCGCAGTCCGCAATGTCCCCCAACGCCGCCACTTCGCCGCGGGGATCACCCGCGGTCTGCCAGGCGGCCAGGGCCGCCTTGAGGCGTGGGAGGGCCGCAGGCTCCTCCTTCGCGGTGAGCCGCCGGCCTTCCGTCAAGGCTCGCGCCGCCTCAACCCTCGCTTCGTCACCGGGTGCCGCTCGGCGCGAGTCTCGCACCCTGATCCAGCAGCGTCCGGCGATCTCCGGCATGCCGCGGGCGGTGACCTCGAGCCGATAGAAGCCTTCGTTCCTGGCGATCGACGAAAGGATCTGCGTGCTGGCAACGTCCCTGCCCTCGCCCGCTGCGACCTCTTTTCCTTCCGGGTCCAGCAGCCTGGAAGCCAGGCTCACGTTGCGTTGGGAAACCTCCAGCAGGACGAAGGTGCCGGCGCCCAGCCGCAGCCTGAAAGCCTGCTTTTCTCCGGCCTTGATCGGACGCTCGACGGCTACGCCGGGCTGCGCCGGAAGTGAGACCTCGCCGGGAAAAGGAGGAAGGGATTGGCGCCGGCATCCCGTCAGGAGGCCAGCCGCCAGCAAGGTCAACCCACAGCAGGACAGAGTCCGAAATGTGCGAAGGACGCGCAAAACCGTCACGTGTGTCGAGTTTATCGCATTCGCGGCGTAATCCCTGAGACAGGAGGACTCGTGACGGGGCCTGTAGGCTATAGGATGTTGTCTATGGCAACGGACGATCGGGAGATGGTGGCTCGCTTTCTACAGGGCGAGACGGACGCGGTGGGAACCGTAGACAGCTGGATCTCGCGCGCCGCGTGGCCCTACCAGCGCCGCCTGGCCGATCGCTGGGACGACGTGCTTCAGGACGTCCGGCTGGAGGTGACGCGGCTCCTCGGCCAGGGGAAATTTCGCGGCGAGTCGAGCCTGCGCACCTATCTCTGGCGCGTGGTCAGCCACACCTGCCTGGACCAGCTGCGGGCCCAGAGCAAATGGAAATGGGCCGACCTGGAGACTCTGGACCAGGGGGAGGATCCCTCCGCGGCCGTCCACGTCCCCACCTCCAACCGCGAGGACCGCGACCTTCTCCTGCGCGTGCTGGGGAGGGTCTCCCAGGACTGCCGGGAGATGTGGCGCATGATCCTGGCGGGCCTCTCCTACAGAGAAATGAGCCTGCGGTTGAACGTCGCCGAGGGAACGTTGCGGGTGCGGGTGCTGCGCTGCCGGGAGAAGGCGGGCGCCCTCCGCCGGGAGCTCTTGGGAACCGGATCCGCGGACGGACGTAACGCCACAGTCAAAAGTTCGCCTAACATGAGTAGAAAGGCGAAAACTAATGACCTGTGATCAAGCCATCGAGCTCCTCCCCTGGTTTCTGAACGGCACTCTCGAATCCGGGGAGCTCGCCGACGTCCGGCAGCACCTGGAGACCTGCGCAAGCTGCCGCGCAGCCCTGGCTGAGACCGGTCAGGCCTGGTCCGTCTTTTCCCAGGAAACCGCGGCCCAGCACATCCCCGCGGAAGACATGGTGGCTCTCGCCTGGGGCGAACCGCCTGCGGGAATCGAGCAGGTAGCCGCCGAGACGCACCTGGCGTCCTGCGCCGAATGCAGCGCCGAGCTCGAGATGACGCGAATGAGCCGGCGGCTCGGGGAGGAGGACAACGTTGCCCTTTTCCCTGGCGCGAAGCCACGTTCGAGGACGGGCGCCGCGCCGTGGCATTGGCGCGCGGCCGCCATCGCCGCGAGTCTGACTGCGGTGGTCGCCGCGGGTGGCTGGCTCCACGCCGTTCACCAGCCGCTCCCCCTCGCGGCCAGCCAGCAGGCGTCGGCGCCGCAATCAGCCAATGTGATCGACCTGGGCAACAGCGACGCGATCCGGGGGTTGGAGTCCGGGACGCCGGTCCGCTGGGACCGGCTCTCTACCCTGCTCCTGCCGGCCGCCAAGGACGCAAACACCCCGGTCCTTGCCGAGCGCGAAGCCGAAATCGTCGATGGCACCGGCAAGGTGGTCTGGAAGGAGCCGCACCTGCAACCGGCGGAGATCGGTTCCTACTACTCGATCGCCCTTCCCCCCCGCTCCCTGAGTCCAGGCCGCTACACGCTCCAGCTCTTCAGCCGCGAGGCAGCAGGCGCCCGCGTGCCGCGCGAAGCCTGGCGCCTGGAGGTGGTGGAGGCCCCCACCGCCAAGCCTTAACGGCCCACCTCCCGCGACGCCGCTCCCTCGATCGCCAGGGTCGTGGGATCCTGAAGGAAGGCGGCCACCCCCAGCGCCTCCGGCTTCCAGCGCTTGTCGACGCCGAGAACGATCTCGGCCGACTTCTCGGAGCCCGCGGCGGCGGACAGGGTGAGAGCCTTCTCGAAGCGGCGCACCACGCGGTCGTTGCGCAGCATCCGCGACGCGTTCTCTCCCTCCTTCACGAAAGTCGAGAGGCCGCTCTCGTAGATTGCCACCCAGAGATCGAGGTCCCCGCTACCCCCGGAGCTGCCGGCGCGGGCCATCTTCGCCCCCACCTTCACCCGCAGATGGCCGTCCGGCGTCAGCGGCTCGAGGGCCAGGGTGACGCGGCCGGCCGGCTCCTGGTTGAGGGCGTCGCCGATCCGGCCCATCACCTGTCCCTCTTCATTTCCCACGCACTGCGTCCGGCCGTTGACCACCACCTGCGGGGTGAAGATGCGGTTGCTGTGGAACGTCCGCGCGCCGTAGAGCTTCTGGCGCTCGGACCAGCGGGCCGAGGAGAACGGGTCCTGCCAGCCGATGTAGTTCCAGTAGTCGACGTGAAACGACAGCGGGATGACCTTTCCCTGGTACTTCGGATCGTGGGCCAGCTTCGCCAGCAGGCGGTCGGCCGGCGGGCAGCTCGAGCACCCCTGGGAGGTGAACAGCTCGACGACCGCCGTCCGCTCTCCAGTGCCGGAGGTCGCGGCCCCGCCGGAGCCGACGCGGGGAGCCAACACGGCCAGGATGAGGGCGAGGGCAGAGAATCTCAGGATCGTGCTCATGAAGTCGGACCTCCAAAACGCCGGATCATTGCGCGCGTGCGCGCCAGCCCTGATGATACGGCGGAGCGAGCCGATCGGCTCTTCGTCGCCAGGAAGCGCTGAAACAGGTTGAGTCCCGCGGATCCAATCTGCGAAGCCGTGATCCAGCTTGGCAGCGGCTGAAACCAACTAGGAGGGATTAGGATGAAAAAGCCGGTGAGACAATGAATCAGCGCTTCGGCGGCTTTTTCAGGCTCGCCAGAGAGGCCGTGTCAGGCAGGTCGGTCCTCCCTCGGCCTTGAGCGAGATCTCGCGGCCGCGGTAGGTTACCACGTCGCAGCCGGCTTCCTCGAGGCGCCGGCGGGTGATGGGATTCCCCTCCAGCATGAGCGCCTTGCGCGGCGCCAGGGCCAGGACGTTCGGGCCCTGGGTGGGAAACTCCTCGTCCGGAACCTCGACAATGCGGATTCCCCGGTCGCGCAGCAGCCGCCAGAAGGGGACGGCGAGGAGGCGAGGATAGACGACGGCGAGATCGTCGTCCACCAGGCTGATCAGCGACAAAAGGTGGAGGCAGGCCTCGGGGCCGCCGAAGTAGGGCAGCTCGACGGGGACGACTTCGACGCCAAGGGGGTCGAGGACCTCCCGGAGCTGGCGGAGTCCCTCGGCATTGGTGCGGAAACCGTGGCCGGCGGCAAGGGTGTTACGGTCGAGCCAGAGGAGGTCGCCCCCCTCGGCCGTGGCTTCACCGTGAAGGGCGCCGAGAATTGGGATGTCCAGCTCCTGGAACCGTCGCCCGATCGCCGCTTCCTCGCCCCGGCGCAGCTTCTTGCCCATGCGCAGGAGAACGGCGCCCTGGTCGGTGATCAGGGCCGGATCGAAAACATAAATGGCGTCCGCCCGCTCCGGCTGGGGCTCGGTGTGCTCGATCACCTCGGCACCGGCCGACCGCAGGAGCCCGGCCAGAGCGTCGTGCTCCTGCCGGGCCACCGCGAGATCGGGACGGGAGGAGTAGTGCCAGACAGCCGGATCGGCGGCGCCGAACGCCTCGTCCGGCCGGCGGACGAGAACCCGCCGCAGGGGAACCACCATGCTTTGACCGCCGTAGTTGATAGACATCGGCGGCGAGTCTACCCTGCGGCGCGCTCTGGAGGCTCAGCCGACTACGGAGGGACGTGCGTCGGGGCGCGCGCGACGGCCGGCGTTGCCATCAGAAAGGAAGGGATTGGCAGCCTTTCGAGGCCCCGCAAGCCCGCTCCGAGAACCGGCGAGAGCGGTGGGGCAGAGGCGTAGACCTGGAGATTCGCCTCGCCTGGCTCGGGTAGCGGCTCAACTGTCTCCACGACCTCCACGACGGGAAGGGGGAACTCAGGCGCGGCCTGCGCCGGCGGCGTTGCCGCGATCTCGGGCGCCACGGAGCGCTTGAACTCGCGAGGGGTCAGCCCGGTCAGACGCTTGAAGGAACGCTCGAAGGTGCGCAGATCCTGGAAGCCGACGCTGGCCGCCACGCTGGTGATGGTGTCATCGTGCTGGGTGAGGATTTCGATCGCCCGGTCGACGCGGCAACCGGCCAGCCAATCGCGGAAGCAGACTCCCGTCTTGCGGTGGAAGAAGGCCGAGAAGTACTTCTCCTCCAAGCCCGCGGCGCTGGCCGCCGCCCGCAGCGAGATCGGCTCGGACAGGTTCTTCTCCACGTACTCCCTGACCCTTTGGAGCGGCAGGTAGTAGGAAAAGATCCGTCTTTCGAAGTCTTCGCGATTGGACATCCCCCGCTCCTCTCATCCCTCAGTGCAAATCGACTTGGACTTCACTCCAAGAGTGCAAGGGTGCTGCCATGGGTTTCTCCCTTGGAGAGGGGACAAGAAGTGTCAGAAGTCTGTCAGTTCTTTGTGTCAGGAAATGACCATCGTGTCGGGACACGACCGCTGACACTCAGGAGCCGGGGGCCGGGAGAGACGATTTGAAATTTCACGATAATTGCCGGAAAGGAGCCACCGTCTGCCGAGACCGGCCCCGCCGGATCGTGGGATAAACACCTTCAGCGTTCACAACGCTTTCCCCCCTAGTACAAACCTCAAAGGGGTCTTCGGACCCCGACTTTTTTTGTGCCTGGCTCTCTGTTCCGGGCAACAACAAGCCAGCCAGATCGCCTAGGACCACTCCTTGAGTCCTGTTCGGTGGCTGCCGAGGATCTCTTTGAGGCGTTGATGATCGTGACTCAGAGTCGCGGAGACCAGTAGGACAGCTCCTTCCGGCTCAGTCTGACTGGGCTCTACCCAGCGCACGATGACCCGGAGTGGGTATGAACACCGATATTCACAGAGGCGGACTTCCGGCGGGACTCTGGGAACGTGATAGGCACTGGGCTTCCACGCGGCGAGACTCGGATCGTGGGTGGGGTGCCTGCAATCGGCAAGCACGAGAGCCAGCGTACTGATCTCCTGAAGGCGCAGCTCCTGCTGCGGCTTGGGGAGTTTCTTGAGATCCTTCCTGAACTGATGGTCGAACCAGAGAGGCTCGTAGACCCGTACCGGTCTACCCATTCAAGGACCGCATGAAATATGCCATGGGATCAGCGTTGATGGGATCACTCCACTTCGTGCGGTCGTTCAGATCCTCTTCGCTGATGCGCTCGCAGACGTTCTGCCATTCAGGATTGAGCCGGAGAAAGGTCTCTTCGGTGACCGCGGCACTGGCGTTCGTCCCCCAGGTCTCAGCAGGGATCTCAGTGTTCAGGCGTTTGGTCAGGTATCCGAGCTGCTCCGGCGCGACATGTCCGTACTCATCAGCAACGAAGTCCACCACAGCCAACTCCTCCGGGGAGAGGATGGAGACGATCTCTGAGCCGCCAGCCAGAGAGACCCGCTTGCCGCTCTCCGAATAGGAGTGGGGCTCGACCCGGAAGACCGGATCGCTAATCGCCTCGTGCTTGACGAAGCGGAAAACCTCTTTCGTCACAACGCCGTGCTCCCAGGTCTGGTAGGTGCCATCGGCGATGGTATGACCCAATAGATGTCTGGCGACTACGTCAACCAGATAAGGGAGCTTTACCGCCTGGGTCGAGAACAGAGGTCCCAAGCGCTCACACAGACGCGCCAGGACAGCGCGGAGCTTTGGGCTCATCCCTCGCTTGACCTCGGACTTGTCCATCCTATCCTCCTTTGCAAAGTGTAGTTGGCGGAGCTTGATGTGTCCATCTGCGAGTCGTAACTCGGGCGTAATTATATCTGCACCCACCGCAACAGCCAGCCGACAGCGCTCATTCCATCCCTGATAAGCTCGGCTTCTCAAACCATGGACACCCTCTACGACACCCTCATCGTCGGCGGCGGGCCGGCGGGCCTTTCGGCGGCGCTGCACCTGGCGTGGCATCAACGCAAGGTGCTGGTGATCGACCGCGTCACCGGGCCGTTGTTCTTCACGCTGGAGAAGCTCTGGAACGTCCCCGGCATGCCGGAGGCGACGGGAGTGGAGATCCAGAAGAAGCTCAAGGCCCAGGCGGTGACCATGGGAGCGGAGCTCAAATACGGCAACGTGGTACAGGCCACCGGCAAGGAAGAGGACTTTCTCCTCACCGGCAGCCAAGGAGAGGCCTGGCGGGGACGCACCCTCCTCCTCGCCACCGGCGTCGCCCGCTACCACCCGACGGTCGACGGCGACTTCGCTCCCTGCTTCGCCTACGCCGGCAAAGGCAACCTCTTCTACTGCTCGGACTGCGAAGGGCCGGAGCTGTTCGGCAAGGACACGATCGTCATCGGCACCGGCCCGGCCGACTCGGCCGCGGCGATGGCCGTAGGCCTCTCCCGCTATACGCAGCGCCTGCGGCTGCTGCTGACCAGCCAACAGGAGCTCTCCCCCAGTTGGGCGGGGCGGCTCCAGGAGCGCGGCATCGCCGTGCTCACCGGGGAGATCAAGCGGCTGATCGGCGACCGGCGGCTCCTGACCGGCCTCGAGCTTCAGGACGGGACCGTGCTCGACGCCGAGGCCTTCTTCGTCTCCAGCCCCGCCCGCGGACGGACCGACCTCGCCGAGCAGCTCGGAGTGACGATCGCCAAGACGGGCACCCACGCCGAGCCCCATTCCCAGCGCGGAGACACCAACGTGCCAGGCGTCTGGCTGGCGGGCGACCTGCGCCCCATCACCCAGCAGGTGGCGGTGGCCATGGGCACGGGCAACATCGCCGCCGTGATGATCGACCAGCATCTGCGGAAGCAGGACGTCGCCTCGCCGCGCTGAACCGCCCCTGGGCAGGGTATGATTCCTGCTAGGGGAGGGAAGCACCTGGGAGGGACGCCATGAAGACCAGCCGGACGATTTCTTTTCTAGCCCTGATCCTCTGCCTCGGTTGCCTCGGTGGGGCCTGCTCCGGCAACCGGTCGAACGCGCCGCGCGCGGCTCGCAACCCGCGATCGGTCGAGCCGCAGACGGCCCTCGAAGTCCTCCGGCTCCGCCAGCCCAACACCGAGTGGAGCTCGAAGAGCTTGCTGCGGGGAGATCTCGACCAGAAGGGCTCCGTCGACTTCGCCGCCACCGGCATCCACAAGGACCACGTGGTGGTGGGGATCGTGGAGGGACCCATCTCGGCCCACAGCCGGACCTGGTTCCTCGATTTCCCCTGGAAGGGAGGCGGCGAGGGCGCCCTCTGCTCCGAAAAGGCAAAGATCACCCTCGAGCCCCTCGACCCCGCCACCGAGGCCGGCGCGCGCAAGGTCGCCAGCAAGCCGGGAGTGGGGATCAATCTCCACGACGACCGCTGCGACGCGTTCCACATCTATTGGGACCCTCAGCGGAAGACCTTCGACTGGTGGCGCCTGTAATTGACCCCTTTGAATTGACGCCATGCAGATCATCTGCCTCGACGACGCCGGCTGCCTCTTCCTCTCGCCCCGTATCGAAGATTGGTCTCACGTGGAGGATCGGCAGATCACCACGGTCATCGACCTCGACGGCGACATCGACGCCGGCATCCCCACGATGCCGAACCACATCCTCTATCTCTACTTCCCCATCTTCGACGAGGAGCTGCCGGACCTGATCAAGCTCCACGGCGTGGCGCGCCTGGCCGCTTCGCTGGTGCAGCAGGGTCACAAGGTGCTCTCCCACTGCGGCCAGGGGTTCAACCGCTCGGCCCTGGTGGCGGGGCTGGCCCTCATCTATCTCGGCATGGAGGGCCCGGAGGTCGTGGCCCACCTGCGGCGGAAGCGGCCCGGCGCGCTGTTCAACGAGGTCTTCGCCGATTATCTGCAGGGCCTGGGTCCCTGCCGTCCCTGACGTCCCTTAGGTCCCTCCTGGCCACGTACAGGATATGGGCGTGGGGATAGCCCGCGCCGATCTCGACCGCCTCGCAGCTCGCGAAGCCGGCGGCATGCAGGCGGCTCCCGATCTCCTCCCGGGTCTCGTAGCTGAAAGCCTCGCCGAGGGTGAGCCCGACGCGGTCGACGAGCCACTCCTGGGCGCGGTTCCAGGAGGCCTTGAGCCGGTGAGCGGGGTCCTGCTCCTTGAGCAGCAGCACGCCCCCGGGCGCCAGCCGCTCGCGCACGGCGCGAAAGAGGGGATCCCAAGCCGCCCGCGGCAGCCGGTAGAGCACGTCGAGAATCGCCACGGCATCGAAGGGGCCGCGAGCAGCGTCGGCGGTGCCGGCCACGGCCCGTAGCCCAGGGGTGGCGAAGGTGAGAAAGATCTTGCGCAAATCCGGTTCCAAAGCGAGAGAATTCAGGGCTCCCCCCGCAAGGGCAAGATGTGAGAAGATTGCGTGCCCTGCTCCGAGATCCAGCAACCTGGCCCTAGGCGGAAGGAAGTCGAGCACCCGCAAGAAGGGGCACGTGAAGAAGCGACCCAGGACGTGCGTCCGGGTCGCGGCCGGCGCATTCGCGTAAGTGCGATGGATTAGGGAAAGGGCCTGAAAATAGCCAATGGAAGCCACTCAGACTGCATATCTGCCCAGGATACCGGTGTCAACCCGGCTCCTCGCCGCCGTTCACCGGCTCTCCCCCACCGCCCTCGTGGGCTTCGTCCTGGTGGCCGCCGTCCGCGCCCTGACGCTGCCCCGCAGCCTGTGGGAGATGGACGAGTTCCTGTTCTCGGGCGCCATCGGGCGCTTCGCCCCGCTGCAGCACCGGCCGCACCCACCGGGCTATCCGCTGACGGTGGGGCTGGGCAAACTCTTCGCCCTGGTCTTCCCCAGCCACTTCGTGAGCCTCGTGGCCCTCGCCGTCGTCTCCTCGCTAGTGGGCTACTGGGCGCTGTTCGTGGCCTTCCGGCGCATCGCCGGCGGCCCCGGCGCCGAGCGGGTGGCGGTGGCGGGCGCCCTCCTCTTCCAGCTCTCGCCGGTGATGCTCGTCCAGGGGACGCTGCCAATGTCGGACCCGCCGGCCCTGATGTTCATTGCCCTGGCGCTCGCCGCCGCCGCCATCCTGCACGACGGCGGCGGCACCTGGGCCGCCGCCGGACTGGGAGCCGCCGCCTCGGCGGCCATCGGCTGCCGGCCGCAACTGGCCCTCATCGTCCTCCCCATGCTGGTGGTGGCACTCTGGCGGGCAAGTTGGAGCCGCCGCGGGGAGGCCCTGATCTCGTTCACCCTGGTGTCGATCGTCTGGTTCGCGCCCCTGATGACCGCTACGGGCGGCCCGAGCGGCCTCCTCGCCTACGAGATGAAGCAGGCGGCCTACGTGGCATTGCACGACGCCACCGCCTCGCGCGGCACCAGCTCGCGGCTGGAGCTGCTGACCCGCTTCCTGGCCCATCCGTGGGGCACCAAGTGGCTGTCGATGCCCGTGCTCCTCCTCGCGGTGGCCGGCACGGTGGCTCTCGTGCGCCGGCGGCGAACGGCGGCGCTCCCCCTGGCCGTCCTGTCGGCTGTGCAGCTCGCCGTCTGCCTGCTGATGATGGACCCGGCGGACGGCGTGCGCTACGCCCTGCCGACGGTGCTCTGCGTGGCCTTCGCGGCCGTGGTGGGAAGCGACGCGGCGGCGCGCCGGCTGCGCCTGCCGGCGGCGGCCGCCTGGGTGATTCCCGGCCTGGTGCTGGTGGGCGGCGCTCTCTACGCCCGTCCCCTGCTGGCCGCCCGCGCCACCACCGTGTCGCCGCCGCTGCAAGCGGCGCTGTGGGCCCATCGCCACCTGCCGGCGGGAGCGGGAATCCTGGTGCAGGACGATCTGGCGCCCCACGCCCATTTCCTGCTGCGGGGATTCGACCTTTCGCCGGTGGACGCCGGGCTGCAGAGCTTCGCCCGGCGGCCCTATGCACCGCTCTGGCTGTACGCCGAAGGCGAGAGCACCTGGCCGGGAGCGGTGACCTTCCGCTGGCCGGAGAGCGACGCCTACGGCAAGCTCACCCGCAACCACTACCGCATCGTCTCCCTGAGCCCCATTCCGGCGGACGCCCGCTACCAGATCGTGCGCGGCGTCAACGCCTTCGAGCCCAGCGTGCAGGATGCGCGCTGGCGCTGGCTGGATTCCGACGCCGTCCTGCGCATCTTCCCGCTGGATATCCGCGCCGTCGCCGTGACCCTCGGGCTGCCCGCGGTAGCACCGCTGGCGTCCAACACGGTCATCGTCTCGGTCAACGGAAAATCGATCAAGACGGTTGAGCTGCCGCGGGGAACCGAGAGCCGGTTCGAGCTTCCCGTCGAATCGGAAGGGCGGACCGAGATCGCCTTCCACTCCTCTCACTCGTTCGGACCGGGAGGCCCCAACTCCCGCCGTCTCGCCGTGCAGCTGCGCGGCCTGAAGCGGCTCCCCCGGTAATTTCCGCCGTTTTCAAGGGTGACCTATGAATCAACGCCCTTCCGTCTCGCTGGTGATTCCGATGTTCAACGAGGAGGAGAACATCGAGCATGCCGTCGCCTTCGCCGTCGACGCGCTGGAGCGCCACGCCGGGGACTACGAAATCGTCGTGGTGGACGACGCCTCAGGCGACCGGTCGCCTGAGATCGTCGCCCGCCTGGCGGCGGCCAACCCCCGCATCCGCGTCCAGCGGCACGAGGTGAACCGCAAGCTCGGGGCGTCGCTCAAGACCGGCTTCGCCGCCGCCCGCAAGGATCTGGTGCTCTACATGGACGCCGATCTGCCCTTCGACCCGGACGTCGTCGGCCGCGCCATTCAGGCCCTGCTGGTGACGCGGGCGGACCTGATCGCCGGCTACCGGCTGGACCGCACCACCGAGGGCTTCCGCCGCACGGTCTACTCCTATCTCTACAACTCGCTCATCGGCCTGCTCTTCGGCTGGCCCCACCGCGACATCAACTTCTCCTTCAAGCTGATCCGCCGCGAGGTGCTGGAGGCCATCGATCTCAGGGCCGAGGGCTCGCTGATCGACGCCGAGCTGATCGTCAAGGCGAAGAACCTCGGCTTCGTCATCCAGCAGCTCGGCCTCGACTACTTTCCCCGCACCCGGGGGCGCTCGACGCTCTCTTCGCCGGCCGTGATCCTCAAGATCTTCCGCGAGCTTTTCACCCTCTATCCGGAGATGCGCCACCCGCGGCGGCGGGGCGAAGGGACCGCCGCGCCGGCGAGCACCGAGAAGGCGTCCGAGCCCATGCCGGCCACGCCAGCCCGTTGAGAGCGCTCGTCGTCACCGCCGACGACGTTGGCCTCCACGCCGGCATGACCCTCGGGGCTCTCGAGGCCCATGACCGGGGCCTCGTCACGGCCGTCAGTGTGGTGGCCAATGGCGGAGCGCTGGAGCCGGCCCTGGAGAAACTGCGCGACCGGCCGGGGCTCGACACCGGCGTCCACCTCACCCTCGTGGGCGAGCGCCCCCTGTCGCCGCCTGCTGAAGTGCCCTCCCTCCTCGGGCACAGCGGCTCCTTCCTGCCGCACGTTCGGGACTTCGCCCTGCGTTACCTTCTGGGCGGCATCGCCGCCGCCGAGGTCGAGACCGAGCTGCGGCGGCAGATCGAGCGCCTGCTCGCCGGTGGTCTCCATCTCGTCCACGTCAACTCCCACCAGCACTTGCACGTCCTCCCCCGCGTTTTCGACGTCGTGCTGCGGCTGGCGGAGGAGTACCGCATTCCCTTCGTCCGCATTCCCCGCGAGCCGGCCCGCCGAGTTTCCGGGCGGTCGGTCGAGATTGCGGTGCTGAACGGCGTGAGCCGGGGAGCCCGGCGGCGGCTTCCAGACACCCTGAAGACCGCGGACCGCACGGTGGGAGTGATGGACGCGGGCCGCCTGACACCGGAGCGGCTCGAAACCGCTCTCGCCAAGGCCGGCGAAGGCGTTTCCGAGCTGGTCTGCCATCCCGGATTGGGCGATCGGGATCTCGCCGCGGCCTATGCCTGGGGCTACGGCTGGGAGGCGGAGACGGCAGCGCTGTGCGATCCCCGCCTGCCGGATCTGCTACGGGCCCGGGGAATCGAGCTCACTTCTTTTTCCCGGCTTTTGGCGGCGCCTCCGGCTTGAGATTGCGGTCCAGGAAGTCGGCCGCCGCCCGGTAGGCAGTCCCCAGGCTTGCCGTCGACGAAAATTCGTGCCCCTCGCCGGGGAGCAGTACTTCCTCGGCAGGTACTCCCTTCGCCTTGACCGCCGCGACGAACGCCTGCGCCTCCTGGGGGATGGCAATGGTGTCGTTCGCGCCCTGCACCAGCAGCACCGGATGGACGACGGCGGACGCGTGAAAGGCGGGAGAGACGCGCTGCCAGAACTCGTCGTTCGACAGGTCGCCAAGCTCCTCGTACAGCAAACCGCGGCGGGGATCGGATTGCCGGAGGTTGCTGACGTACCGGCCCCAGTCCAGCAGGCCGGAGAAGCTGATGCCGGCGGATAGCTCCTGAGGATGGAGCGACAGGGCGGCGAGAGCCAGAAAGCCGCCGTGCCCCTCGCCGGCGATGGCGATGCGCTTCGGATCGATCCAGCCGGTGGCTTCGAGCATCGCCTTGGCCGCCAGGCAATCCCGCAAGTCGATGTCGCCGTGATGGCCGTTGTCCAGCCGCTGGAAGCTCTTGCCGTAGCCGGAGCTGCCGCGGTGGTTGATGGCGTAGACGGCATTGCCGCGGGAAAGCAGGTATTGGAAGAACGGATCGAATCCCAGCCGCGTCTGCTGGCTCGGTCCGTCGTGCACCCAGATCACCGCCGGCGTCTTGTGCTCCGGCCCCGCTCCCTTGGGCTGAAAGAGGATGCCCGGGATCTCGGTCTTGTCGTACGAAGTGAAGCGCACGAGCTTGCCCGCCACCAGCGAGCCCGCGAGAACGTCGGGCCGGCCGCCCTGGATCAGCTTGCGCGGCGGACCCGGCTGAGCCAGGTCGATCGCCAGGATCTCCGGCGGCGAATCGCTCGACGACTGGATGAAAGCCAGGGTCTTGGAGTCCGGGGAGAAGGCCACGGAGTTCACCAGGCCGTCGAGCGGAACGTCCGGCAGAGCGACCCGCTGGAAGCTGGTGGTGTCGTAAAGCTCCAGGTGGGAGCTGGCGTCGCCTGCCACGGTGAGTGCGATGAGCTTGTGGTCTGGCGAGTAGGTGCCGGCTAGGACGTCCCAGTCGCGGTAGACCAGGCCCTTGATGATTCCGGTCGCGATGTCGACGCGCGCCAGGTAGAGAAACTCCTTGGCGCCGCCGTCGAACAGCTCGAGAAAGTGGGTCCCGTCAGGGGTGAAATCCACCGGCAGATGAATAGCCTGAGCCTCGCCCGAGAACAGACCGCGGACCTGATCCGTCCTCGTATCCTTGATGTAGATCTCGCGACTGAGGTCGAACGGCACGCGGGTGGTCACCAGGAAACGGCGGTCCGGCGAAGCGAATGCGAAGGGGCTCTTCGGGGTATTTTGGAAGAAGAATTTTCGCGCGTAGCCGGCTTGAGTGGAGACCTCGTAGACGTTGTCGACCCCGGAGCCACGATGATCCTCGTCGATGAGGAAGGAAGTGCCGTCCGCGTTCCAGCCCTTGAAACGGGAACCCTTGCCGGGCGACAGGTCGGTTTCCCTGCCGTCCAGCTCCCGGACGAAGAGATGCTCCGGCTCGCCCTCCGCCTTGCGGCTGCGAAACAGAAATCGCTCGTCATGGGGAAAATAGGTCTCGACGAAAACCGGGGCCTGCGCCGAGCGCGTCAACTGGACCGGCGGGCCGCCAGCTGCGGGGACCGCGAAGGCGTTGTACAAGCCGCCACCGTTCATCGACACCAGGATCTTGCTGCCGTCGGGCGAGAAGGAAAGGCCGGCCAGCCCCTGGGACAGCAGGGCCGAGAGGAAATCGGGGGCCGGCGCCGCGGCCGACGTTTGGGCAAAAACCAGGAAAAGGCAGGACAGGAGGATCACGATCCTGCCGGGCTGATGGTTCAATGGGTTACTTCCTTTCTACGGGTTTGAGTGACCGGCATCGACATCGTTGCCCCCCAATGTAGAGACGCCCACGGGGTACCCCGTGGGGCGTCTCCGAATCGGGGAAAACGATCCTACCTGAAACCAGAATCCGGACGGCGCGAAATCGCCCGCGTTGTCTGGGCACCTGCGGAACCTGTCACCTGCGGCGTCTGGGAATTCCCCACTGTCTTGGTTGAATCGATGATGTCTCGAAAGGTCGTCTCGCCCCGCGGCAGATTTTGGAATTCAAACCGTCCTCTCCGCCTCGGAGACGCCCCACGGGGTTCCCCGGGGCGTCTCTACATTGGGGGGTAACGGTATCGATCTCAGCAGGGTGAGGCCCTTGCGGGACGCTATTTTTGTTTCTCCTCCAGCTCCGCCCAACGCGCGTAGAGGCGTTCGACGTCCTTCCGGGCCGTCTCCAAGGCTGCGCAGCGATCCTGAAGGGCCTTGGGGTCGGACGCCACCGCAGGATCTTCGACGGCGGCCTGGGCGACGGCGAGGCGATCCTCGCCCTCCAGGATCTTCGCCTCCATCTGCTCCCACTCCTGCTTTTCCTTATAGGTCAGCCGCTTCGCGTCCTTCGCCGGCTTCGCGGACTGTGCCCCCGAGGCCTTGGCAGGGGCAGACTTGGGCGACGGGGCCGCCGCTCGCGCCGCCTCCCACTGCGTGTAGTCGGCGAAGAAGGTGGCGCCGCCGCGGCCGTCGAGGGCGAGGACGACGCTCGACACGCTCTCCAGCAGGAAACGGTCGTGGGTGACGAGCACCAGCGCGCCGGGGAACTCCATCAGGCTCTCCTCCAGCACCTCCAGCGTTGGGATGTCGAGGTCGTTCGTGGGCTCGTCGAGGATCAGCAGGTCCGCCGGCTGGAGCATGAGGCGGGCGATGAGGATGCGGGCCTGCTCGCCGCCCGAGAGGCGGGAGACGGGCGTGTCGAGCTGATCGGTGTGAAAGAGGAACCGCTTGGCCCAGGCGGCGACGTGGATGGGGCGGCCCTGGTAGAGCACCGTGTCCCCCTCCGGCGCCAGGGCCCGGCGCAGGGAAACTGTGCGGTCGAGCGTGTCGCGGTTCTGCCCGAAGCGGACGGTCTTCAGCCACTCCGCCCGCTGGATGGTGCCGGCGTCCGCCTCCAAGGTGCCGTCGAGCAGCGAGAGGAGAGTCGTCTTGCCGCTGCCGTTGGGGCCGATCAACCCGAGGCGGGTGCCGGGTGTGAGCTTGAGGTCCAGCCCCTGGACGATTTTCCGCGCGCCGAACGACTTCGAGAGCCCCTCGGCCACCAGAAGCTTCTTCGTCTTGCGGTCCGAGGCGTTGAAGTCGATGCCGGCGCGGGCTTCGGCGGCAGCGCCGGTGCGCTCACGCAGCTCTGTCAGCTCGGCGATGAGGCGGTTGGCCTCCTGGATGCGCCCCTTGGCCTTGGTGGTGCGGGCTTTGGCGCCGCGGCGCAGCCACTCCACCTCGCGGCGCACCTTGTTGGCGAGCGAGGTCTGGTACTCGGCCTGGTTGCGTAGCACCTCGTCGCGCTTCTCCAGAAAATCCGTGTAGGTTCCCGTCGCCTGGAGGATGCCGTCGGGATAGCGCGGATCGAGCTCCAACATACGGCCGGCCACGTTCTCCAGGAACCAGCGGTCGTGGCTGACCACCAGATACGCGAGTGGCTCGCTTTGCAGCAGATCCTCCAGCCAGAGGATGCCGTCTACGTCCAGGTGGTTGGTGGGCTCGTCCATGAGCAGGACGTCCGGCTCCCGCGCCAGCTCGCGGGCGATGGCGAGGCGCTTGCGCCAGCCACCGGAAAGGATGTCCACCGGCTGCTCGGGATCGTCGAAGCCCACCTTGCCGAGGGTGACTGCCACCCGCGTGAGCTTCTCGAACTCCTCGCCCGGAACGTCCGCCAGGGCCTGGACGAGAACCTCCTCGACATTGGCTCCTGCCGGGAACGTCGGATCCTGCGGAACGTAGCCCATGCGGATGCCGCGACGCAGCGAACGGGCGCCGCCGTCCGGCTCCTCGAATCCCGCGAGGATGCGCAGCAGGGTCGACTTGCCCGATCCGTTGGGACCGATGAGACCCGCCTGGTCGCCCTCGAAGATGCCGAACGACAGCTTGTCGAACAGGGGCCGGGCGCCATAGCCCTTGGTGACGGCGTCAACGCTCAGGAGGAGAGTGGGGGGCATGCCGGAACGGACTCCTGCGACAAAATCTCCTCCTTCTGGACCCGCGAAAGACCCTTGATCCGCAGCTCCTCCCGCAGAGCCAGGCTCCAGGAGGAAACCTCCAGACTCCAGGCGAGCGTCACCGGAGGCCGGGACCGGGTGTACCGCGACGCCCGGCCGGCCTGGTGCTGCTCGAGGCGTCTTTCCAGATCCTTGGTGATCCCGGTGTAGAGCGAGCCGTCGCCACAGCGGAGGATATAGACGTACGGCACGCCGGGATTATAGGCGCTCGACTGCGGACAACGGGACGGGTGTCGAATCCGGAGGCGAAGAAGGGATAAGCTATGGGGCGATCCTGGAGGTGAACGTGACGACCAAAGAACTGCTGTTCAACGAGATTGAGGACGTCCCAGAGCCGATCCTGGCGGAGATCCTCGACTTCATCCAGTTCTTGAAGCGCAAGATTCGGCCGGGGCTTGAGACGGCGCAAGCCAGCGAGGCTGTGCTCGCCAAGGACTGGCTCCGCCCAGAAGAGGACGAAGCGTGGCAAAATCTCTGAAAGGAGATGTCGTCGTCCCCTTTCCTTTTTCCGATCTGAAACAGTCGAAAAGACGTCCTGCGCTGGTCCTCGCCTCTCTCGACGGCGACGATTTGATCCTCTGCCAAATCACCAGCCAGCAGAGCCGTGACCGGCATGCCATTCCCCTTCAGGATGCCGACTTCGCTTCCGGCAATCTGAGACAGTCAAGCTACATACGGCCAAACCGCCTCTTCACCGCCGACCAAGCGCTTATTCTCTATCGGATTGGAACGGTCCAAACCTCGAAGCTGGAAGAAGCAGTCGACCACTTGATCGATCTTCTTCGCCATTGAGCCGCAGACCACGCCACCCTCCCTCGCCTCCTGACAGCGGGACGTTGGACGCGGTCGACGTGACGTTGGATGCGGTCGAGGCTTCGTCGGCCCGGGTCAACCTTCTCTTGGACACGGTCGATGTGACCTTGAACGCGGTCGATGCTTCGTTGACCCAGGTCAACATTCCGTTGTACGCGGTCGGTGTAACTTCGACCCCGGTCGATGTGACTTCGTACGCGGTCAATTCTCCGTTGACCCGGGTCTATCTTCTGTTGACCGCTGTCAATGTCACGTTGTACGTGGTCTACCTCACGTCGACCCGGGTCTATTTTCTGTTGGACGCGGTCGATGTCACGTAGACCGCGGTCTGTGTGACGTTGAACGCGGTCTGTGCTTCATCGACCCGGGTCAATCCTTTTTGGGACGCGGTCGATGTCACGTCGTACGCGGTCGATGTGACCTTGAACGCGGTCGATGCTTCGTTGACCCGGGTCGATCTTCCGTTGGATGCGGTCGATGTCACGTTGACTGCGGTCGATGTCACGTCGACCCGGGTCAATCTTTTTTGAGACGCGGTCTACGTCACGTCGACCGCGGTCATTTTTTCGTTGTACGCAGGGAGCATCATGCTCCCTCTAAAGCAAGAGACGCCGTATGGAGGTCCGGGCCTCGCGAATCGGGTAAGCAACGTCCTTGCGATAAACTTGCGAGCATCGTCGTTGCCGGACATCATGAAAGACCTTCGCATCCTCTTCGCCAACGCGGGCCCCGAGGGGTACCGCGCTCAGCTCGCCGATGCTGACGGTATCAGAGTCGGCGTCGAAGTCCCATTCAAGCCATTCCTTGAGGACGACGACTACGAAGACCTTCGCTGGTATCTGGAAGACTACATGGACCTACCGGATGGCGGCGCTGTCGTTCGGGCGCAGCGGATCGAAGGGAACCTCGACGTCTGGGGCCACAAGCTGCACGACGCCCTGTTCGCTGCCACGGAGAACCGCGCACTCCTGAGCCAGCTTCTCGCCGGCCCGGAGCCGCGCGAGCTGACCCTCGCCACCCGGGACTCCGACCTCCTACGCCTGCCGTGGGAGCTCATGGCCGATGACGCGGGTAGCCTCGCCCAGCGCGTCTCGGTGCGCCGGCAGTTGGAGGAGCCGGAGAAGACGACTCCTCGCCCCGCGCAACTTCCCCTCCGCATCCTCTATATAGTCAGCCGTCCGGCCGATACGGGTTTCATCGATCCGCGGATGACCGCGAAGGCGCTCCTCGACGCCCTCGACCCGCTCGGCGCCAGCGTACGCGTGGATTTCTGCCGTCCGCCCACCCTGCCGCGCATGGAGGAGATGCTGCGCGACGGGCAGCGGGCCGGCGATCCCTACGACCTCGTTCACTTCGACGGCCACGGAACCTTCCTGCCGCAGGCGCAGATCGGCGCCTTGTTCTTCGAGAAGCCCGACGACGGCTCCGGCGCCTCCACGGCCGAGCCCGTCGAGGCCGATCAGCTCGGCAATCTGCTGGCGAGCTACAGCATCCCGCTCGTTGTGCTTGAAGCCTGCCGCAGCGCCACTGTGGGCAAGACCGCCGTCTTCCGCTCCGTCGCGCCGCGCCTGATCCAGGCAGGCGTGGGTAGCGTGCTCTCCATGGGCTATGCCGTGCACGTCGAGGCCGCGCGGCTGTTGCTAGACCGCTTCTATCGCGAGCTGGTCCAAGGCACCACCATCGGCCACGCCGTCGCCGAAGCCCGCAAGGCGCTGATCGCGACTCCGGCGCGCTGGATCGAATCCGGCCCCGGTGGGCGCACCGTCGAGCTGCGCGACTGGTTTCTGCCGCACC
>DATIOS010000111.1:0-3525 GCA_035472915.1 Thermoanaerobaculia bacterium | reverse complement strand
CCCAGCGAGTATTGGATCGCCTCGCTGTTGTTGTACCAGTTCCACGGCGTGAGGATCACCGAGCCGACCGCCGCGATCATGCCGCCGGTGCGCCAGGAGATCTTCTGCGGGCCCTTATTGAAGGGCGTTCGTTGGATCTCTTGCGGAGAGTAGCTGCCTGAAACGGCCGTGGGTACCCTCTCTAGGGAGGAGGACGCGACGTAACGAAGTCGTCGTGCTGCCGGTGAGGCCGGGTTCCCCGGCCCTCCTTCAACGAGAGCGCAACTCTTCGCGAAGCACCTGACGCAGCGCCTCGACGGTCACCGGAGCCGACTCAGGAGCCACAGCGGCCCGTAGGGCAGCATTGATGAGCGTCTGGTAACCCTGGCCCTCGCGCTCGGCGCGAGCCCGGAATTCAGTCACGACGTCGTCATCCAGCAGAATCGTGATGCGGGTCTTGCCACGGGAAACTTCCGCCTGTAGTTTGGCAAGATGGGGTACGTCCTTGGCGCGCTTGGCGCCGGTGAAGTCATATTCCTTCCGCATACTGTCGTTCCTCCCTTCGTGTCGCTTGGCGGGCTGAGATCAGCCGGATGGTTTCTTCCTCGCGCAGCGTATAGCACACCGTCAACAATAGGCCCTCGTGGGACATGCCCACCAACACGAAGCGCATCTCACCCTCGGCATCCTCATCCTCACGGACCAGCGCGAATGGATCGAGAAGGCTTCCCGCGGCTGCATCGAATGACACTCCGTGCTTCTTGCGGTTGGCGGCGGCTTTGTTCGGGTCGAATTCGACCTGCATGATTCATCATACATATTGGATCTGCATGCCGCAACCCTGGCTTTGGCGAGCCGGGCGGCGGAACACATAGCATTCGAAGGGCACCGCCTCCTCTAGGGAACCGGGAGCGCCGAGAGGCGGTAGCGCCCCGTCGCAGGTTCATCGTCGTCCGGGAGGTCGTGCCCGCTGCTGAGACGTCCCGACGTTATAGACCTGCGGAGGGTTTCGTGGTCGGGCTGGGAACGTCTCTACGTCCTTCGTTGAAAAACCCCCATCAAGGGCCCCTGCGGAGGCCGCCGGAGGGGAGAGGCGAGCTTGCGAATCAGGCCGCGACGGGCCGCTTGAAGACCATGGCGATATTGTCCGTCGCGCCGGTCTTGAAATTGACGGAGGTGATCGAAACCAGCTCCCAGCCTTCCTCGCCGAGTTGATTGAGCTGTGTGGCGGAGTTGGGATCGAGGCGATAGTTCTCACTCCGGATGTTGATGATCTTGTATTCCCACTTAGTCATTCCACTCGCTCCTTCCCTTGCGATCATCGGGCGCGCGCCCTCGGCACCTCCATTGTAGCTCCATCTCCAGAGCGCTTGTCACCCGATTGCCACCTCCCAAACGATGGTCACCGCGGCGCCACGGGCGACTCCCCAGCGGCGGGCAAGGTCGTCGCCGTTCAGCGACAGCTCCACAGTGCCGAGAGAGCCGGTCAGCAGGGCCGCCTCGCCCGCCGGAATCTCGGCATAATGGCCCACTCTTTTTGATGCAACTCGCCCGCCCGCCTTGCCGCCGTTGACCTCGGCCTGGCAGGGGCCGGGGGGAAGCCAACTCGCCGGGATGTCCGTCACCAGGTTGCCGTAGCGATCGACGTGGACGACGCGGCCGGAGATCCTCCCGGGCTGGCGCTGAGGCGACGGGGCGGGCAGGCGCACCGGGTCCCCGATTTCGGGCCCCAGCTCCGCTTCGCCGCCGCCGTTCAGGAGCCACGCCGCCACCGGCGCGAAGCGGTCCCGGCCGTGAAAGGTCTGCCCCGGGCCGGCAAGGAACAGGTCGCTGCGTTCCACGGAGTGGACGGCCACGGCACCGCCCAGCACCGGCGTCAGCAGGCCGTTGTCCGGCGCCACGAAGCGGGCCGCAGGCGTTCGCACGGCCAGCATGCGCCGGCTGCTTCCCACGCCGGGGTCCACCACCGCCAGGTGCACCGTCCCCTCCGGAAACGACGGTGCCGCGGCGCCCAGCAGGAAGGCCGCAGTTTCGACGTCGCCCGGCGGCACCTCGTGGGAGATATCCACGATCGCCGTGCCGGGCGCTAGGCGGAGGATGGTTCCCTTGACGGCGGCGACGTAGTAGTCGGCGGTGCCGAAGTCGGTTAGGAGGGTGAGGAGTCCAGTGGGCATTGTCGATTGCTTTCAGTCCTGTTTCCTGGCCTAGGAGTCCATCCTCCGAACCCTCATCACCCCGGCCCTCTTCTCCCGCCCCCTCCCAACCCCCCACACCGGGAGAAGAGGGAGACAAGCAAGAAAACGATTCGCTCTGCGTTCCCCCTCTCCCGGTGTGGGGGGGTGGGAGGGGGCGGGAGAGGGGGCTAGGGGGTGAGGGCCTTGGGCGGGGAGGAGCCTGCGCGAAGAAGCACAGTACAATCCCCATCCATGTCCGGAGCTCCCTCGCCCCGCCGCCTCCTCCTGTTCACCAAGCCCGCCCGCGCGGGGAGGGTGAAGACTCGCCTGATCGGAGATCTTACGCCTGTGGACGCGGCGCGGCTTCATGTGGCTTTCCTGGACGATTTGCTGGCGCGGCTGCGGGGCGGCGACTTCGAGTTGCGCATCGCTTGGGCGCTCGATCCAGGGGAGGAGGTTCCGGTGGGTCCCGTTGCCGGGGTGCGACAGCTCGGGAATGACCTCGGCGAGCGGCTGTATGGGGCGCTCTCCGACGCGGCGGCCTCCGGCGCCGGAGCCGTGGCCGCCGTGGGCAGCGACCACCCGACGATTCCGTTGGAGTTGGTCCACCGTGCCTTCGCGGCGGTCGAGTCCGGCACGGACGTCGTGCTGGGGCCGGCCGAGGACGGCGGCTATTATCTGATCGCCCTGCGCGCCGGCGCTGTTTCGCCCCGCTTGTTCGCGGAGATCGCCTGGAGCACGGAGCGGGTGTTGCCGTCGACCCTGGAGCGCTGCCGGGAGCTCGGTCTCGAGGTGGAGATGCTGCCCATGGCCTCGGACCTCGACACGCCGGACGATCTGCGCCGACTGGCCGCCCGCATGGCCGTCTCGGATCTCGGCTGCCCGCGCACCCGCGAGCTTCTCGTCTCCCTGGGTTTCATTTCGGCCGGCTCAGGTCGGGAATCGGGTTCGCAATCGAAAATCCAAAATCCAAAATCCAAAATCGGCGCCACCGCCGCGGAGCCTTCGCCATGAGAATCCTGACCGCCGAGTCGATGCGCGAAGTGGAACGCGCCGCCATCGAGGAACTGGGCATCCCCAGCCTGGTGCTGATGGAAAACGCCGCCATCGGCGTCGTCGAAGCACTCTGCCAGGCGTACGGCGACGCCGACTCGGTGGCCGTCTTCTGCGGGCCCGGCAACAACGGCGGCGACGGCCTGGCGGTGGCGCGCCATCTCTCCGTGCGCGGTTTCGAGGTGCGCATCTTCCTCGTCACCGGCGGCCGCGCACTGGAGGGCGACGCCGGCGTGCAGCTCGGAATCTGCCGCCGCTCCGCTGAAAGCCGGCATCGTCCTCGGAGTGCTCTACGCGCTCCTTTCCTTGCTGGCTGTCC
>DATIOS010000110.1:0-15404 GCA_035472915.1 Thermoanaerobaculia bacterium | reverse complement strand
TGGCTTTGGGACTGGATGCCTTGATGGTGCCGAAGAAGGCGGGAGTGACGGCGACGGTGGCGATGCCGGGAACGCTGTATATCGGCGAGGAGGAGGAGGCGGTGCTGACGGTGGCGGTGCCGTCCGCTCGGCGGGTGGCGGTGACGGTGGCGGTCGATCTCTCGGACCGGCTGCTTCCCCAGCCGCAGCTGCGGGGCCGCGCTTCGCGGGAAGGAACCGCGCTGCGCTTCCGGCTCGCTCCCATCCGCCGCGGCCGCATCGTGGTGGAGCGCGCCTGGGTGCGTTATGCCGGTCCGTTGGGACTGATGGCGGTGGTGGCGCGGCTGGACCTCATGCGGCAGGCGCCGGTGGTGCCCAACATTCGGCCGGTGAAGACCATGGCGCTGCGTTTTCTCACCGACCGCGAGTTCCGGTTGGGCCTGAAGATCGAGCGCTACAGGGGTGACGGCACGGAGTTCGACTCGCTGCGGGAGTACACCGTGGGCGACGACCGCCGGACCCTGGACTGGAAGGCCTCCGCCCGCCATCGCAAGCTGGTGGCCCGGCAATTCCGGGCCGAGCGCAACCATCAGGTGGTGATCGCCATCGACACCGGCCATCTGATGTGCGAGCCGCTGGCCGGCATTCCGAAGGTGGACCACGCGGTGAACGCGGCTCTGCTTCTGGCCTATATCTCCCTGCGGGCGGGCGACCGGGTGGGTTTATCCACTTTCGATTCGAAGCCCGGGCTCTACGTCGAGCCCAAGGGAGGGCTACGGGGATTCCAGATCCTCAGCCAGATGGCGAGCCAGGTGGAATACTCGGATCGCGAGACCAACTTCACGTTCGGCCTGACCTCGATCGGCCAGCGCCTGTCGCGCCGCTCGCTCATCGTCGTGCTCACGGATTTCGTGGACACCATCACCGCCGAAATGATGGTGGAAAACCTCGACCGCCTTTCCCGCCGCCACGTCGTGGTCTTCGTGGCACTCCAGGACCCTGGCCTCGCCACCGTCGCCGCGCAATCTCCGAAAGGCATTCTCGAGCTCAACCGCGCCGTCGTCGCTGGCGGTCTGCTGCGCGACCGTGAAGTCGTTCTCCGCCGCCTCCGCCGCCTCGGCATCTATCCGATCGACGCCTCTCCGGGCCAGGTCTCGCCCCGCTTGATCAACACCTATCTGGATATCAAGCGGCGTGAAAGAATCTGAATCCTGAATCCAAAATCCAAAATCGGAAATCCAAAATCCCATGGCCGCCCCTACGTTCACCTTGAAGTCCGCCCAATTCCGCCGCGAGCGGGAGGAGGCTTGGCGTGAGCTCGAAGGATTATTGTTCCGGGTGGACACGAGAGGGCTGCGGAATCTGACCGCGGGAGAGCTCAACCGGCTGCCGGTGCTCTATCGCGGTGCCGCGAGCTCGCTGTCGGTGGCGACGGCCATCAGCCTGGACAAGAACCTGCTCGATTATCTGACCGCTCTGGTGGGCCGGGCCTACATCTGCGTCTACGGCGCCAAGCGGCGACCTGAGGAAGCGGTGATCGAGTTCTTCCGCCACGATTTTCCGGCCGTGGTGCGCCGCTATTTCGCGTTCGTGGCGCTGTCGTTCGCCCTGGTGGCGCTCGGCGTCGTCGCCGGCTATCAGATGACGAAGGCCGATCCTGAGCGCTACTACAGCTTCGTGGGAGAGTCGCGGGCTCAGGGTCGCACGCCCGCGGCTTCCACCAAGGACCTGCGGGACGTGCTTTACAGCGGCGGCAGGGGAGAGCTTTCGATTTTCGCCACCTTTCTCTTCACCCACAACGCCAAAGTGGGAATGCTCTGCTTCGCCCTCGGTTTTGCGGCCGGCGTGCCGGTGATCTTCCTGCTCGTCTACACGGGGCTGGAGCTGGGCGCCATGGCCGCGCTCTATGCCTCCCGAGGTTTGGGAGCGGAGCTCTGGGCGTGGATACTGCCCCATGGGGTCACCGAGATCGGCGCCTTGTGCCTGTGCGGCGCCGCCGGCATGGTGCTGGGCAGCGCGCTCGTCTTTCCCGGTCGCCACACGCGGCTGCGCAATCTGGCTCTTCACGGGCGCGAGGTGGCGCTGCTTGCCGTCGGGGCCGTGGTGATGTTTCTCATCGCCGGGTCGATCGAGGGGTTTTTCCGCCAGCTCGTGCAGGACGTCGGCGTGCGCTGGGGACTCGCCGCCATCACTCTGATCTTTTGGACCTGGTATTTCCTTACTGTGGGGCGAAATCGTGAGCGCGGTCTCGCTCGCTAAGGAGCGCATCCACCGGGTGCCGACCCCGGAGGGGATCTCCCTGCCCTTCGCGGTGGCCTCGGTGGGCGATCGGGCGGCGGCGTTCCTCCTCGACCTGTTGATCATCATGGCGGGCACGATCGTCGTCTGGCTGGTGGCGCTCCTCGGCTCCCTGGTGGGATTGGCCTCGGTGGGCGTGTCGTTCGCTCTGCTGGTGGGCTTCCTGCTGTGGAACTTCTACTTCGTGCACTTCGAGATCACGGGTGGCGGCGTCACTCCGGGAAAACGCAAGATGGGCGTGCGAGTGATCTCGCGCGACGGCGGACCGCTGACCGCCGAGGCTGTCTTCGCGCGCAACCTGATGCGCAACCTGGAGTTCTACCTGCCGGTGACCGCTCTGCTCGCGCCCGGGGCGTTGCTGCCGGAATCGCCCGGCTGGGGCCAGCTTCTCGCCCTGGGTTGGATCGCGGTCTTCGCCCTGATGCCGTTCTTCAATCAGGATCGTCTGCGTTGCGGTGATCTGGTGGCGGGCACGCTGGTGGTGAAAGCGCCGGCGGCGGTGCTGCTTTCCGATCTTTCCGATCGCGCCACGGTGCGTCCGGCCATGCGGCCGCAGCCCACCGGCAGAACGGGTCCGCCGCCACCGCCGCCGCCCGCGGAGGAGTTCCCGTTCACCCGCGAGCAACTCGACATCTACGGCATCCACGAGCTGCAGGTGCTGGAGGACCTGCTGCGCCGCGACGATCAAGGGACGCTCGATACGCGAGTCCTCGAAGACGTCTGCGAAAAGATCAAGCTGAAGATAACCTGGCCCGCGGACCGCTGGCAGGTGCCTCCCCGTCCGTTTCTCCAAGCTTTCTATCGCGCCCAGCGGGCGGCGCTGGAACAGAAGATGCTTTTTGGCCAGCGGCGGGAGCGCAAGAAAAGCTGATCAATTCCGCTTGATCACCACCACCGTCACGTCGTCCGGCGGCTCTTCGGCGCCGAGGTGCCGGCGGCAGTCGTTGAGCAGGGCGTCCACGATCTCCGGTGGCGGGCGGTGGCCCATGACCCGCAGCACTTCGTGGGCGCGCTCGAAGCCGTAGGCGTTGCCTCTGAGATCGAGCGCTTCGAAAAGACCATCGGAGCAAAGGAGGAGGACGCTTGCCGGAGCCAGGGAGATCGGCCGGTCCTCATAGCGGCGGACGGGGCCTTGGCCGAGGGGAAGGCCTGGCAGCGAAATCTCGGAGATCCGGCCGCCGGCGAAGACCAGCGGATAGGGATGGCCGGCGTTGGCCAGCAGCGCTTCGCCGGTAGCCGGGTCAAGGCACAGCAAGGCGAGGCTGGTGAAGCTGTGCTCGGAGCCGGCGGTGCGCAGCACGCGGTCGAGTTGGGTGAGAACGCGGGCCGGCGATTCGCCCGGCTCGATCAAGCTCACCAACCCCGCTTTCACCATCGCCTGCATTACGGCGCAGGAGTAGCCGTGGCCGGCCACGTCGCCGGCCGCGATCCACAGCCGGCCTGATTCATCGCGCAGGAAGTCGTAGAGATCGCCGCCGGCCTCATGCGCCAGCACCGACCGCGCGGCGATCTGCCAGCCGTCGACGCGCGGCATCTCCCGCGGCAGGAGGCCCACCTGCATGCGTGCCAGCAGGTCGACCTCGTGGCGCAGCCGGCGCTCTTCGGCCAGGCGGCGGATGAAGGCCGGAGGCGGTAAGGCTCCGGTCTCAATCCCCTCCGGGCGGGCGATCCCCACCAGGCCGAGCACGACGATGGCCAGCGTGAGACCTGCGGTAACGGCGAGAGCGCCAGGCATCCAAAGCGAATGGAGAGCGGAGAAGAGGAGAGCCGGAAGGAGCAGAGAGACGACGCATGCGGTCAGCAGGGCGGTGAGACCGTGCCGGCGGCAGATCCAGATGAGGAGACCGGCGATCCCGGCGTTGACGGCGAGCTCGACGGGGAAGAAGGTAAATTGAAAGGGAGAGAGAGCGTAACCTGCCGCGAGTGCGGCGACTCCGGTTGCCCAGCGTGTCCATCTCGCCGGCAGGAACCGGAGCGCCAGCGCAAGGGTCAACGCGACGCCGGCAGCGAGAAAGATTCCGGCTCCTACCGGGCTGCCGGTGATGTCGAACACCGGCAAATCCAGGCTCGCTTCAGCCGGCGAAACTCCGGGCAGGATGACAGCAAGGGAATACAGCCCCAGGCGCAGCCCGGCGAGCGCCGCTCCGGCGCTGAATCCGAGGAGCAGCGCCCGCCCGCCGCGGGGTCCGAGGCGGCCCAGGCGCAGGGTGTCCAGGCTGGTGGTGAAGTCGGGGTCGACGGCGCGCAGCAACGATTCGCCGACGGACCACATGACGAAGACGAGCAAGGCCTTGCCGGGCGCTGCTTCGAGAGCGTCTACCAAGGCAAACCAGCCCGACGCCCGCAGCTCGAACAACGGCCGGAGATCCGCACCGACCAAGGTGATCAACGCCAGCGTGGCGCCGTTGACGAGGCCGATTCTCCGTCGCACGAGAAGGGCAAGGAAGGCGGCGCCGATAGCCAGGGCCAAAAGGAGGAAGAGCAGTGTCGGAGCGAGCTCTTGGAGGAGACTGGCACCGAAGAGGTTGGCTTGACGAGAGCCCGGCAGACGCCGGGCGGAGACGATTTTGGGTGGCCCGAGGCCGACCTCGAGGTGCTCCTGGTGAGAGCCTGTCAGCTCGATCTGCTCCATGGATGCGGGGCCCGTGGAGCGGGCATGGGCGCTGCCGAGCGACTCGCCCGGAGCCAGCAGCAGCTTGGCGAAGGTTGTGCCGAGGCGGACGAAAGCGGCGCGGTCGACTGGCCGGAAGAGGGATGCGGAAGGGTCATGCCAGTTGATGCGGACCGGCCTGCCGTCGAGGGAGAAAGACACGTCGAGGATTTCTTCGTTTCCGCTGCTCTGCCGGCGCACGCCGTGGGAGGCGTGAGCCACGACGGCCGTCCGGGTGCTGGCAAGCCATGAGGCTCCGGTCTTTCCCAGCACGGAGTAGGCCATGAACAGGATTCGGCTCGTGGTGGCGAGCTCGACGCGCGGCCGGCCTGGAGCGAGCTCGAAGCCGGCATCCCGCGCCAGTTGCACATACCGCTCGCGGAAGAAACGGGGTTTCTGCGTCTCGCCGGTCCGCCATTCCGGGAGCAGCGACAGAGCCAGGGCGGCACCGAGTGTGAAAGCGGCCAGCCCGAATCCAAACCATGAGATGAGCTGATTCCGGGTGACTGGCTCGGACCTCTTCACGCCGGCCCTCCTGAACGCTGGAGCACCACCAGGGTCGTGTCGTCCAGCGGCGCTCCGCCGCGCAGGTGCCGTCGCCAGTCGGCGAGGAGCGCTTGCAGTATCTTGTCTGGGTGGCGCGAGCCGGCGGCCCGGAGAATCTCCCGCGCGCGCTCATATCCGTACGGCTCGCTGCCGCCGTCCAGAGCCTCGAACAGGCCGTCGGAGCTGAAGACGAGCGCGGCGCCGGCCGGCAGGTGCAGGGCGAAGTCCTCGTAGCGCCGCGGTGGGCCCAAGCCCAGGGGCAGGGATGGGATACCGATCTCCGTCACTTCGCCCGCGGCCCACAGCAAGGCCGGAGGATGGCCGGCGTTGCTCAGCACGGCGTCACCGGTGGCGGGATCGAGGCGAAGCAGGGCGAGGCTGGTGAAGTTGCGGGCCGCTCCCGCCGCGCGTAGCACGGCATCGGCCCGTTGGAGGACCTGGGCGGGAGTGCGGTCCGCGCGGATCAAGCTGGCGAGGGCCGCCTTGGTCATCGCCTGGGCGATGGCACAGGAGTAGCCATGGCCCGCGACGTCGCCGGCAGCGAGCCAGAGGAAACCGGCGTCGTCGAGGAGAAAGTCGTAGAGATCGCCTCCCGCCTCGTTGGCCAGCACCGAGTGGGCCGCCACCTCCCATCCTGCGAGGCGGGGCAGGGTACGCGGCAGCAGTCCACGTTGCATTCTCGCCAGCAGGCCCATTTCGTGCTGCAGGCGGCGCTCCTCCTCGAGCTGGCGAACGAACGCCGGGGGGGCCAGTCGCTCGATTTCGGCCGCGGGCGAGCGGGATAGTCCCCACAGACCCAAGGTCATGATGGTCACGGGCAGCCCGGCGGTCACCGCGAAGCCAACCGGTGTCCAGCCGAGGTGGAGACCGGTGAAGACGGCCAGCGGCAAGGCTTGCGCGACGATGGCGGCGGTGAGCAAGGCCGTCAGCCCATGGCGGCGGCAGACGTGGACCAGCAAGGCGACGAAGACGGCGTTTGCCACCAGCGTCGCCGGCAGGGGTCGGACGGCCAGCGGGGTGAGCACGGCCCCCGCCGCCAGGGCCGCTGCCGGGGGGGCCCATCGCAGCGGCAGGACCCGCATGGCGAGGGCGAGGGCCAGCGCAACGCCCGCTGCGAGCGAGACGCCGTCCACCACCGGACCTCGAATCGGCTGGAAGACGGGCAGGTTGAAGCTCGCCGCCTCCGGCCAGACTCCTGGCAAGGCCACGGCCAGTGACAGCAATGTGAGCCCGAGCCCGGCAAGTCCAGCGCCAAAGGCGAAGCCGACCAGCAGGCTCCGGCCGCCGCGCGGCCCGAGCCGGCCGGCCCGCATTGCGTCGAGGCTGGTGGTGAAGTTGGCGTCCGTGGAGCGCAGCAGCGACTCGGCCGACGACCAGGTGAGAAAGATCCAGAGGGCGGCGATGGCCAGGGCCGGTAGCGTAAGGACCGGCCATCCGATCTGCGGCGTTGGCGCCGGGGAGAGAGTGACGAGGCACAGCAGGGCCAGGATCGCGCCGTTGACCACGCCAAGCCGCGATTTGATCGCCAGGGCTACGAACAGACCCAGCACGCCAACCAGGGCGAGAACGCTCCAGCCGAACTGACCGATGATGCGGTCGAACTGGCTCTGCACAAACTCCAGGGCCGTGCCGCTCACCGGTCCAGCGCGGCGTCCGACAGTACCGCCGAGTGTGGAGAGAAGAACCAGCAAGTGCTGAGGTGGGGAGCTTCCGACGATGGGGATCATCAACCTGGGAGTGACTCCGAAGGAATCGATTCGCGCCGGCCCCAGCGACTCTCCAGGGCTCAGGAGCGCTGGCGCCACAGCGCTGGCGAAACGCAGGTCGGCCGCCGTGTCGTGAGCCTTGAAAATCGATGCGAAGTCGCGGGTAGTCCAGATGAGCGCCTGCGGCCGGGCAGCGACCGAGAAGTCGACGGTGACCTGGCCCTCAGTTCGTATCCCGGGGTGGCTTACCTTCTGGAAGACTTCGACGCGGATTCCTGTGTGAGTGGCGAGGAGCAAGCCCTTCCCTCTCTCTCCCATGGCGCGAAAGGGCTCGTATTCGAGCACGCTGCGGGTGACCAACCTGACCCGCGGCTCGCCGCTGACGGGGAGAAATCCCGTCTGTGCCACCAACTCGCTGAATCGCTCTCGGAAAACCCTCTCGGGCTGCGGCGCCACTTCCCTCCACTCGGGCAGATAAATCTCGGCGAGGGCCAGGCCCAGCCCAAAGGCGGCCAGGCCGAGAACAGCGCCGAGCAGGAGGATGCCCTTGGAGATGGGAGGAGAGGTGCCCATGGCCTTCTCTAAGATACGCGGAACGGGAACTGGGGTTCGGAGCTCGTTCCGTACATCCTATGTCAAGGCAGGGACCACCCGCCGTTCTTCCGAGCTGGCTAGGCGCTTGGCCTCACAAGGCGATCGACGGCATCCAGGCTGGCGGAACGCCGAAGCCGTTCACCAGTGGGACGGCGTGCGGACGCAACTCGCGATAGAGCTTGTTGACCACGCGGCGGATCGCCTCGGCCTTGCCGCTTTCGATGTAGCCGTGCTCTAAGAACCAGCCGCGATCCTGTTCGATCCGCCACAGTGCGTAGAGCTGGAGGAGGGTCTCGAGGACCTGCCGCAGCTCGGGCTCGGGGCACGCGTCGATCCCCTCGGGCTCGGCTCCTGGTGGCTCATCGCTAGGCAAAATGGCTCCTCTCCGCCGGCCGGCTTTCCCGACTGGGGGTCCTGGGAAACGCTATCAGAAGCGCTGGCAAGGGTGAGGAAGAGCTGCGGGGGCATGCTGTAGGCGGTTTTGATAGGGCTACGACGGGCATACTCTAGCCGTTCCTTGCGCCAAGGAGATGTGAGTAGTATGTTACTCAGGAGCAGAAGGAGCTCCGCCATGTCTCGTTTTCAAGCCCAAACCACCGCGACCCTCGACGAGGAGCTTCACCACCTGCGTGAGCGGCTCGGCTTGCGCGAGAACCAAAGCGCCGACCTGCTTCGCGAGCTCGCTGAGCTCTCGTCTTGGGTAATCCGGCAGGCCGAAGCCGGCCGCAGGATCGAGGCTCGACGTGGCCGGGAGGTCGAGACTCTTCGGAGCCCAGTTGTCGAACGGTTGCATCGGAAGCGCGACGAGAGTGTCGTGGAACGGATCGAGCTCTCAGATTCCGAAGTCGAGCGCCTCGCAGAGATCCTCAACCGCGGCTTCTCTCCGCCTCCAGCCTTGCGCAAGGCGCTTTCGCGTCTCGCCGAACCGACGAGGCGACCGCCGCAGCTGCATTGGAAAGACAGCGCGGACTGATTCATGCCCCTCCGCATCGAGGTGCTGGGGCGCCACCATCGAACCTTGCTCGAGGACTTCGGCAACCAGCACCAGTCTCTCGTTGATTACCTTCGACGCTTCGCGTTGCGGCATGCGGAGAAAGACCACCTCGCGCGCACCTTCCTTGCCATCGAGGGTGCAGCCGGAGAGGAAAGCCTCGCGGGATACTTCACCCTTGCCACCGCCAGCGTGGAGCGGACCGCGGTAGGTTCGATTGAATCCCTCGACAGGCTGCCAGGCTTTCCGATCCCGGCTGTGCTACTCGCGCGTCTCGCCGTCGACGATCGCGTTCAGGGTCAAGGTCTCGGCCGGTATCTGTTTGAGGAGGCGCTCGGACTGACCCTCCAACTCGCTCGTAGTGGCCCGGTCGCGTTCCGCCTCTTGGTGACGGATGCCATCGATGAGGCTGCGGCGCGATTCTACGAGCGCTTCGGTTTCTCGCGACTCAGCGATGAATTCCCCTGCCGGATGGTGCTTGACCTGAAGCCTTTTTTAGGTAAGCGAGGAGAATGAGTGACAACATGGCGAGCATGCCCAAAGCCATCTGGAACGGAACGGTGATCGCGGAGACGGACAGGTTCGAGTTGGTGGAGGGGAACGTCTACTTCCCTCCAGGGACGGTGCGGCGCGAGTACCTGAAGCCCAGCTCCACCCACACCGTCTGCGGTTGGAAAGGGACGGCGAGCTACTACACAGTCGTCGTCGACGGCGTCGAGGGGAAGGACACGGCTTGGTACTACCCGGACCCGAAGCCCGCGGCGGCCAACATCAAGGACTACATCGCGTTCTGGCGCGGCGTCAGGGTGGAGCGGTAGGTGTCCCTCCTCGACACCGCCGTCACCCGCCAGCTCGGTGTCGAGGTGCCGCTGATCTGCGGCGCCATGTACCCTTGCAGCAATCCCGAGCTGGTAGCCGCGGCCTCGGGGGCCGGCGGCATCGGCGTCATTCAGCCGCTCTCCATGGTCTACGTTCACGGCCACGAATTCGGCGCGGGCCTGAAGCTCATCCGCAGCTTGACGTCCAAGCCAGTTGGGATGAACGTCATCGTCGAGAAGTCTTCCAAGGTCTATCAGGAGCGCATGCAACGTTTCGTCGACGTGGCCATCGAAGAGGGAATCCGCTTCTTCGTGACTTCGCTGGGCAATCCTCGCTGGGTGGTGGAGAAAGCCCACGCGGCCGGCGGTTTCGTCTACCACGACGTCACCGAACGGAAGTGGGCGATGAAGGGGCTCGAAGCCGGTGTGGACGGGTTGATCGCGGTCAACGATCGGGCGGGAGGGCACGCCGGCCCGAAGAGCGCGGAGGAGCTCATCGCCGAGCTTGCTGACCTCGGCGTGCCGGTCGTCTGCGCCGGCGGCATCGGCGACGAGGCGGATTTCGTCCGCGCCCTCGGAATGGGCTACGCCGCCGTGCAGATGGGCACCCGATTCATCGCCACCCTCGAGTGCACGGCCCACGCGGACTACAAACGCGCCATCGTCGAGGCGGACGCGGACGACGTCGTGCTGACGGAGCGCATTACGGGCGTTCCCGTGTCGGTGATCCGCACTCCCTACATCGAAAAAACGGGGACCAAGGCCGGCCCGCTCGCCCGCTGGATGTTGAAGGGCCGCAAGACCAAACACTGGATGCGGACGATCTACGCCCTCCAATCGATCTGGAAGTTGAAGCGATCTTCGGCGCGCGCCTTTTCCTACCGGGACTACCTCCAGGCTGGCAAGAGCGTGGCGGGGATCGAGAAGGTCGAGTCGGCGGGGGAGATCGTGCGCCGGTTCAAGGCGGCGGCGGAGGTTGCGTGGCAGAAAACCGGGACAGCAAGGACATAAAGGACACCAGGGACTTCAAGGACAGGAAGGATTTCTTGTCCTTGGTGTTCCTGATGTCCTTTATGTCCTTGCTTTTTTCGCCCTCGACGATCAACGCCGCGCCGCCCGACCTTTTCGTCGACCGCGCCAAGGAGTGGGGCCTCGTCTTCACTTACTCGAGCGGACGCACGGGGGAATTTTACTTTCCGGAGATCATGGGAGGTGGGGTGGCGCTTTTCGACTACGACAACGACGGCGACCTCGACGTCTTCGTCGTCCAGGGGCACTCCCTGGCGCCGGGCGCGGCCGGAAAGTTGGGACCGGAGAGCTGGGGCCGGCTGTTTCGCAACGACCTCATCACAAAGCAAGGGCGAAACCCCACGCCGCGATTCGTGGACGTTACGGAGTCTAGCGGCATTCGAGCCTCTGGGTTTGGCATGGGCGTGGCGACCGGCGACTACGACAACGACGGCTGGATGGACCTTTACATTGCCAATTACGGCTCGAACCAGCTCTGGCACAACAACGGTGACGGCACCTTCACCGACGTCACGGCTGCTGCCGGGGCCGACGATCCGCGGTGGAGCGCCGGCGCCACCTTTGCCGATCTGGATCGCGACGGGTGGCTCGACCTGTTCGTCCTCAACTACGTCGACTCTTCCATCCAAAAGAACGTCGTTTGCTACGCTCCCAACAGCCGCCGGGATTACTGCGGCCCGCAGGCGTTCCCGCCTGTGCCGAGCCGGCTGCTGCGCAACCGGGGAAACGGTACGTTCGAAGACGTCTCGATCAAGTCCGGCATCGGCCGCAAGGCGGGCCCGGGGCTCGGCGTGGTGGCCGACGATCTCGACGGTGACGGTTGGCCGGATCTTTTTGTTGCCAACGACGGAAGCCCCAGCTTCCTCTGGCTCAACCAGAAGAATCTCACCTTCAAAGAAGACGGGCTGCTGGCCGGCGTGGCCGTGAACGCCGCGGGGAAACCCGAGGCGGGAATGGGGATCGCCGCCGGCGATTGCGACGGCGACGGCGACGACGATCTGTTCATCACTCATCTGACGGGCGAGACCAACACCCTCTACCTCAACCAGGGCGGCGGCGTGTTCGAGGATGCCACCGCCCGCTCCGGGCTGGGAGCGCCGAGCCTTCCCTATACAGGCTTCGGCACCGCCTGGATCGACTTCGACAACGACGGCTGGCTCGACCTTGCGGCCTTCAACGGCGCCGTGAACCTGAATGGAGCCCAGTGGGCGAAGGGCGACCTCTTCCCTTATGCGCAGCCGGACCAACTGTTTCGCAATATTTCCTCTAAAAGCGGCGGCTGCCGTTTCGTGGAAGTCGGGCCCGAGGCCGGAGTGGCTTTTCGCACGCCCCGTGTCTCCCGCGGGGCGGCCTTCGGCGACGTGGACAACGACGGCGACACGGACATCGTGGTGGTGGACACGGACTCGCCCGTCCGCCTCCTGGTCAACGAAACCGGAAGCCGGCGCCCCTGGCTCGGCCTGCGGCTGGTGGGGAAGCCTGCCGGCACCAAGGGCGAACGGGATCTCCTCGGCGCCCGCGTCGAGGTGCTGCGCAAGGGCGCCACGCCCCTCTGGCGGCGGGCGGCCACCGACGGCAGCTACGCCTCGGCGAGCGATCCGCGGGTTCTGGTGGGGCTGGGCGATGTTCCGGACGTGACGGAGGTGCGCGTCGTCTGGCCGGATGGCGTCACGGAGTCCTTCCCGCCACCGCCACTGCGCACCTACACCAAGCTGCTACGCGGCACGGGGAAGGCGTTGACGCCGCCGGGCGGGCCGAAATGAGGCCGGCCGGACTCCTTCTCGCGCTCCTCCTCGCTACGCCGGAGGCCGGTCCCGTCCGCTTTCCGGACCTCTCGGGACTGGAGAGCGCGGTGGCAGGCCAGCTCGGCGAGATGCAGCGCTTGCTTGCCACCCAGGCGGCGAATGCCGGCTCCTACGGTGACCTCGGGCAGGCCTACCTCGCCTACAGCTTCAACGATGCGGCGGTGGACTGTTTCCAGAACGCTTCGCGGCTCGATCCCCGGAATTTCCGTTGGCTCCATCTGCTAGGCGCCGCGCAGCAGGCGGCCGGGCGGCTCGACGAGGCCGTGACGGCGTTCGAGAAAGCCCTGACGCTTTCATCGCCGCCGGCAGAAACCGCGGCAGCGAACGTCCACCTGGGAGAGATCCGGCTGCTTCAAGGGCGGCTCGACGATGCGGAGGCGGCCTTGCGCAAAGCCGTGGCCTTCCCGCCGACGGCCGCCGCGGCGCACTCGCTGCTCGGTCAGGTAGCGTTGGCCCGGCGGGATTTCCACGCTGCCGCCGAGCATTTGGAGGCCGCACTGGCCGCGGTGCCCGAGGCGAGCCGGCTCCATGTTCCGCTGGCCATGGCGTATCGCGGTCTGGGCGACCGGGCGAAGGCCGAGGAGCATCTGGCGAAAGCCGGAGCGGTGGGGCTGCGCGCTCCCGATCCACTCCTCGACGGGGTCGCGAGCCTGCGGGTGGGAGAGCGCGTAGCGGTGATGCGCGGCCGGGTGGCCGCCCAGGCCGGCCGCTACCAGGATGCCGCCGAGGAGTTTCGCCGCGCCCTGGCCGTGCGGCCGGAGAGTGTGGAGGCGCGGGTCAATCTCGGCTCGGTGCTGGCCCTCGCGGGCGACCGGAGCGGGGCGACGGAGCAGCTCAAAGAGGCTCTCCGTCTCGATCCGGGAAATGTCACGGCCCATTTCAACCTCGGCTCGCTGCTGGCGGACGGCGGCGTTCAGGAGGAGGCCCGCGCTCATTTCGAAGCCGCCATCGTCGGCCGGCCGGACGACGCCGAAGCTCGGCGTTTACTGGCGAAAGTCTTGCGTGACGGCGGCCAGCTCCCCGCGGCGCTGGCGCAATATCGCCGGGCGGTCGAGCTCGCGCCCGGCGACGAGGCTGCCCGGCTGGGGGAGGCCGAAACCCTGGTGCGCATGGGCCGCTTCGCCGAGGCCCGGAACCGGCTGGACGAAGCGCTCGGCCTGATGCCCGGCAGCGGACTTCTGACTCACGCTCAAGCCCGCCTGCTGGCGGCCTGCCCGGAGCGCGCCGTGCGCGACGGCGAACGCGCCCTCGAGCTCGCCCGCGGCGTCTGGCAGGCGCAACCTTCTGCTCCCCACGCCGAGACCGTGGCCCTGGCCTTCGCCGAGATGGGCCGCTGCGACGAGGCTGCGATCTGGCAACGCACCGCAGTCGACCGGGCGCGAAGCGAAAGTCCGGCCCGCCTCGGCGAGCTCAACCGCGCTCTGGCCGCCTACGACAAGGGGGCGCCCTGCCGGCCGTAGAGAGCAAGAATAAGCATTGACTTCATCTGAAGCCGCCCATAGGGTAGGCGGCAGCCATAAGGAGAAACGACATGAGAAAACTGATACTGCGCCTCGCCGGGTTGGCCTTCATCATCCTCAGTCTCGCCGCCCTGGGCGGAGTGGCCACGCCTGCGGTTGCCGACTGCATGGACGTGATTTGCTACGGCACCAATCCCGCCACCGGCGAGTGCCGCGAGTTCTCCACTCCTTGCGCCGTGCCGCCGGGCTGGACCATCAACTTTACCGGCTGCGTATCCTGACCGGATTGGAGACTCATCGGCCAGCCGGGCCGACAGCCAAGGAGATTCCCTCGACTTTCCAACGAAGTCCTACCGGAGAGATTGGGGCCTACAGACAGAGGTGCCCGCAGGCCTCGAAGGCGGGACAGTGACCGAGCGGCAACTACGCTGTGACGCTCGGATTGGTCATCGTCAGCGGGAAGGGACCTCGCGCGACCCACGATGCTCATTTCGGGTCCGCAAGGACGCTTCCTCGTCGCCTTCCGTCGCCTGACGCGACCAGTCGAGACGCGAGCCGTCCGCGAGGTCGAACCGGAGCTCGGGTGAATACGTGATCCATCCGGCGGGGGACACGTACTTGATTCGCAACGGCAGGGCCGTCAAGCCGCGGGTCTCGAACCCGGCGTGACGGGGCATCTCCAGTGCCACGACGCCGTCGTTCAGGATGAGCCAGTATTTCCCTTCGAGATAAGGGCCGAATTCCCAGAAGAGAGCGCCGCCGGAGACGCTGGAGCTGGCGCTCAACGGCGCCTGCGAACGGATGCTGGAGCAATACCGCGCGCGCTGAGCCGGGATCTGCGCCGTGATGTCCGCCACGCGGTGCGTGCCGTCGTCGTAGCCCCATACTCGCCCCGAAGGTTGCGGATGAACGCAAAGGTACAGGTCGTCCTGAAACCAACTCCCCCCGCTGGCGCGATGGAAGACGGCCTCCTTCATCCAGCGCAGCTCCCACAGCGAAGCGGCCAGCGTGAGCGGTTGGCGCAGCAGGTCCCCGTCGTTCATCGCCAGCAGGAAGCGATTCTCGGCGCTCATCCGCTGCAAGCGGGCGAAACGGACGTCCCAATCCTGCCGGTTCAAGGCCAGGCCCGCGACGCAGGCCGCTGCCGCCAGCGCGATGGCGGTCCGGCGTCTCGCCCGGCTCCCTTCCGCCGCCAGCTCCCAACAGCCGGCCGCGAATGCAATGCTCAAGACAATCCAGGCCGGCACCGCGTAGCGCGGCTCCATGCGAGTCGAGACCGGCAGCACCGGGAGCAAGGCCATCAACAGCGCGAACCCGAGCGGGAGGGCCGCCCGGCGGCCGTTCAGGACGAGGAGGGACACGATCCCGGCGGCCAGAGCGACGGCGAGCGCGATGGCCGCCGTCGAGAGCTGACCGGCCACGAGCTCGACACCGGTCTTGGCCGGCAACGTCAGGGCGAGAGCCGGCAGGTTGGCGGGCGTCACGGCGAACCCATACCCCGCCAGCAGCACGCCGTGGACCGCGTAGC
>DATIOS010000109.1:0-3284 GCA_035472915.1 Thermoanaerobaculia bacterium | reverse complement strand
GAGATGACGACGAGGTCGGGCACCGGTCCGCTTCCCCAGAGATCCTCCGGCTTCGGCACGACGCGCACGCCCGGGTAACGCGCCGTCGCCTGCGCCACGCGCGCGGGCTCCGGATCGAACAGCCGGGCGCCGCGGATGGCGATCTCGTGTTGGGGTCTCTGGCCCAGGCGGGCGGCGAGGCTCTGCGCCATGCCGGAAGCCACTTTTCCCTGGACCGCGAGGAGGGTTGGGAGGACGCTCTCCCAGCCCTCGCGGACGGCGGACACGAAGCCGTCGTACCGGGCGAAGAAGAAACCTCGCTCATCCATCCACACGTAGGCCGGAGTCAGGTCGAGGCCGGAGATGGCGAAGAGGCGGACGACTCGAGAGCGTGCCCCCGCCGTGACCCTCGTCTCTCCAGCGAGCTCGATACGAGCCTCACCCTCAGGCAGCAGAGGGAGGCGTCCACCGTCGGCCCGCAGCAGGGCCGCGGCGAGAATGCCGATCTCCAGATTGGTCTCCGTGGTGAGGTAGAAAGCGGGGCCGGCCGGCGCCGCCTCTCCATGCTCGGAGGCGTTGCTCCACACCGCCCGGCCGCCCTTGCGCTCGTACCGGTCGTCCACCGGGTTCTTCCAGTAGTCGAAGCCGGTAACGCGCAGATCGACCGGCACTCCGCCGTCGTCCAGGCGCATGCGAGCGACGAGGCTCTGACCGCGCCCACGGTCGGAGACGTCCATCGTCAGCACGTTGCTACCCCCCGCCTCACCGCGGAAGACGACGCGGCCAGCCTTCCGAGTGGAGAAAAAGAGGGAATACCGCAGCTCCTCCCCCGGCACCAGGCGCACGCCGGGCCAGGGCGCGCCGGCGGCGAGGCTGCTACAGGAGAGGGCGATGAAGATGGCGAGGCAGGCGGTGCGCATGGTGGAGTCCTTTTCGTTTCAGACGGGGCACCCCTGGGAGCGCTGGCGTCCCGCCGGCCTACTTACCTGGCTTTTCTTCGCTCCCGCAAGGAAGAGAAACGGAGTTAGCTGGCCGGCGGGACGCCGGCGCTCCCAGGGAGTTACCGGATCGGCTGCACCGCGAGGGCCTGATACAGAGCCGCGGGATCGTACACCACGCCGTCCTTGACGGTAAGGACCACCCGGCGAATGTCGCTGATGCGGGCCATGGGATCGCCGTCCACCAGGATGAGATCGGCCAGCTTGCCGGGGACGACGGAGCCGAGATCCTGATCCCGCTTCATCACCCGGGCCGGGACGAGGGTGGCGGCGCGCAGGGCGTCGGCAGGCGAGAAGCCGGCGTCGACGTACAGCTCGAGCTCGCGGTGAAGGGCGAAGCCGCAGAGGGCGTCGGTGCCGGCGACGATCGGCACGCCGGCCTTGTGGAGGGCGAGCACCAGGTTCTCCATGGCGCGGAAGGAGTCCTTGTAGCGCTGCTCATGACCCTTCGGCGCGGTGAGGCCGCCGCCTACGAAGCCGCGCTGCATCGTGGGAGGAAAGCGGTCGACCACGCTGGCGTAGGTAGGTCCCACGGCGTTGGCCGGCGCCATGTAGAGAGCCTCGAAGGTGGCGAGAGTGACGTCCAGATCGGTGCCGCGCTCTTTGAGCAGGGCGATGAAGCTCTTCACTTTGTCCGAATTCAGGTCCAGCTCGGCGGAGTGCTCGCCAACCTCGGTGAAACGGGCCGGAGTGCGGGTATCGATGCTCCGGTCGAGGAAGTTGAGCTCGAGGAAGTTGACGTGCTGGATCTCGTCGAAACCGGCACGCACCGCCTCTTCGGCGATCATGCCGTTGGGGATGTGGCCCGAGACGCGCAGGCCCTTCTCATGGGCCCGCTTGACGATCGGCGGCACCAGCTTGGGATCCAGCGAGCTGTAGAGCTTGACCTGTACGTAGCCCATCGCGGCGTAGCGGTCCACCCAGTCGAGCGCTTCCTTCTCCGTGCTCACCAGCACCTTGGTGGGACCCGCGAAGGGGCCGGGACCGTCCATGAAGCCGGCCATGAGCACCCGCGGACCCACGGCGTCGCCGTTCTCCCAGCGCCGCTTCAAGTCCCGCAGCTTGTCGACGTCGTTGGCCATGTCGCGGACGGTGGTGACGCCGGCCGCCATGTTGAGCAGGCCGTCGTCGTCGCCCAAATGGGTGTGCATGTCCCACAGGCCGGGAAGCATCGTCTTCCCCTTGGCGTCGATAACCTCCGCACCCGCAGGCGTGGCGACTTCGCCGTCGTGGCCCACGGCCTGGATGCGATTGCCGGCGATGACGACGGTGGTCTCCGGCACGACCTTGCCGGACTCGGGGTCGAACAGCCGGGCGTGCTGGATGACGAGAGGACCCTTGGGCCGGTGCGGCAGCTTCGCGGCCAGCCCCTTGAGCCGCGCCGCTTCGGCGGCATCCTGGGCCTTGGTGAGCTCGGGAATCACGCTGTCCCAGCCCTCGGGAAAGATCGCGGCCCAGCCCTGAATGCCGGCGAACAGGTGATGATCAGAGTCCAGCCACTCATAGCCTGGGCTCAGGCCGAGTCCATAGACGGCGTAGAGGTCCGCCGTCCGCTCCTTGCCGCCGGCCTGGACTTTCCGGGAATCGAGCTTCTCGACGCGGGCCTCGCCCGCGGGCAGCAAGGGCCGCCGGCCGCCGGGAGCGGCGAGGAGGGCCCGGGTCAGCAGCTCGAACTCCTGCGGCGGCCCGTTGAGGGCGAGATAGAAGGCCGGGCCCGTGAGCTGGCGCTCGCCGTTTTCCGCGGCGTTCTTCCAGGAGGCCTTGCCGCCCGCGACGTCGAACCGTTCGTCGACCGGCGTCTTCCAATAGTCGTAGCCGGTGACGTGCTCCGACACCGGGACGCCGCCAGCCCCGAGGCGGAACCGCGTCTCCGTCTTCGATCCTCGGCCACGGTCGTTGAACTCGAACGTGCAGACGAGCTCGCCGTTCGGCTCGGTGCGGGTGGTCAGAAACCCGGCTTTGTTGCCGGAAAACAGGAAGGTGTAGCGGGTCTCCTGCGCGGCGGCGGCGCTGACTGCAGACGACAGGCTGGTGACGATGGCAAGGGTGAAAAAACAGGACTTCAGCATAAATCCCCCGGGGAAGTGAAAGAGCCCGGGGATTATACGGGGTTGGCGGCGCGGGGGGTTGAAGGGGCGGGTCGCGCATTGGATCGCCAGCGGTCACTCCCCAAGACCCTCATCACCCCGGCCCTCTTCTCCCGCCCCCGCCGGGACCCCGAGTTCCTGGCCGAGAACACATCGAAGTTCCTGGCGGCCGCGCGTCAACGCCCCGAATTCGCTCTCCTCTTCACCACGCTGCTGCCGA
>DATIOS010000108.1:0-3083 GCA_035472915.1 Thermoanaerobaculia bacterium | reverse complement strand
CAGCCCTTCCAGCTCCTGATTGACCTCGATGCGCAGTGCCTGGAACACCCGGGTCGCGGGGTCGATACGCTCCCCCCACGGCTTGCGCTCGCCGTGCGCACGGGCAACGCCGCCCACCAGGCGCCGGAGCTCGCCCGTAGTCTCGATGGGACGCTCCAGCCGCGCTCTCCCGATGGCCCGCGCGATCCGCCGCGCCTGCCTCTCCTCACCGTAGTCCCTGAAGATTTTCTCCAACTCACCCTCCGAGGCTTGATTGACCACGTCCGCCGCGGTCAGCTCTGCCAAACCCATTCGCATATCCAGCGGCCCGTCGAAACGGAAGCTGAAACCGCGCTCCGCCGTATCGAGTTGCAGAGAAGAAACTCCGAGATCGGCCAGCACGCCCGCAATCGATCGGACACCGACACCGGCCAACGCCTGGTCGAGCTGGTGGAAGTTGGCCTGGACCAGCCGCACCCGCGAGCCAAAAGGCGCCAGGCGCCGGGCCGCCCGTTCGAGCGCCTGCGGGTCGCGGTCGATACCAACCAGCTCGACGTCCGCCGACGCTGCCAGCAGAGCCTCCGCGTGGCCGCCCAATCCCAGCGTCGCGTCCACGAACGTCCCCCCGCGCCCCGGCGCGAGCCATTCCAAGCTTTCCGCGAGCAGGACCGGAACATGCTGGACGTCCAACGCGGCGGCCGGCCTTCCTCAGATCCCCTGCGTGCTGAGGGCACGGAAGTCCTCGTCCGTAAACGGCTGCTCCTGCAGCCGCGACACGAATCGCTCGTGATTCCAGATCACCAGATGGTCGAGCTGCCCGCTCACCACCACGTCGCCGCTGACGCTGGCGCTCTCGCGCAGAATCTGCGGGATCAAAATCCGCCCCTGCACGTCCAGCCTCACCTGCTGTCCGTAGTAGTTGACCCTCTCGAGGTACCGCACCCGGGTGACGTCGGTGGACGCCATGGAGCTCAGACGCTGCTCGATCTCCTCCCACACCGGCAGCGGGTAGAGCAACGCCGACTCGCCTTGCACCGAGGTCACGAACAATTCGGGGCCCCAGCGATCCTCCAGCAACCGGCGGAAGTCCGTCGGAATCTTCAGGCGACCCTTGTCGTCGATTTTGGCTGGAGCGCTTCCACGGAACATGACCCGCCCCCACAAGCTGGCTGTCTGAGGTGGAATCCTAGCAGTCCACTCCACTTTTGTCCATTTTTTTCCACTGCTGGCCACTTGATGATCGGCGGGCTTCAAAATGTGAGCGAAAGGCAGGCGAAAGAGGAGAGAGGAGGGGCTCAAAGAAAACGCCCGCGGCGAGCAGCGCGGGCGTCAAGTCAGCGGTTTCTGAAAGGGCTCAAGCGCCTGGCGGCGGCGGCGCGGAGGGATCCGGCGGAGCGGGCAGACTACCGGGACTGGCCGTCCCCGCCGGCGGATTGGTGGCGGGGCTCTGGGGCGTGGCGGATTTGTCCTTGGGAGTGCCGGGAATCGTCTTGCCCGGGTCGGCGGCTGGCGGAACCGCTGGAGGCGCGGGCGGAGTGGCGGCAGCGGCGCCGATGTCGCTGGGATCCGTGGACTCGGGCGCCGCCCCGAGCCGGCTGCGGAATCCCGCGGCTTCCTGGGGAGGGTTGGCCACGACAAGCGACTTCTTCTCCAGCTCCACCATGTACTTCGCCACCTCGTCACGATAGACCCGCTCCTGCTCGCGGGTCTGGATGACGGAGGAAACCTCGTTGAACGGCGGAATGCGCGATTCGCGGCGATCGATCACCTGCACCAGGTGCAGCCCGCCCCGAGCCTCGACCGGATCGGAGAGCGAGCCCACCGGCAGCTTCCAGACAGCGCCCTCGAGGTTCTTGTCGAGATCGCCGGGGGAGACCCAACCGAGCTCGATGACATTGCTGGTCGTGTTCTTCTTGGCGAGATCGGCCACGGCGTCGGCCAGGGACGCTCCGCCTTTGACCTTGCCGCGGATTTCCCCGGCAACCGCCTTGCGCTGGTCGGCGGTGGAGCCCCCCTCCTCTAAAACCACCACCTCCCGGAGCTGCACCTGCTCGGGCTGGCGGAACTGCTCGAGATTCTTGCGGTAGTAGCGGCGCAGGTCTTCCTCATCAACCTTGACGCGGCTCTGCACCTCGCGCCCTCGCACCTCCTGCATCCGCAGGTTGCCCTTGACCTGGGCGCGGAGCTGCGGCTCGGTCATACCGGACTGCGCCAGAGCGGCAGCAAAGTCCTGGTCGGTCTTGATGTTGAAGTTCTGCTTGAGCTGCGCCATCGACTGATCGACCTGCGCGTCGGTGATCTCGATGGCGAGCTGATCGGCGCGGGAGTCCAGGAGCAGCTCGCGGAAAAGGTCAGCAAACACCACCTCTCCGGCCTGGCCGAGCTGGCGCTGGCGCTCCTCCTGGTCCTGCTCACGGCGGACGATGTCGCGCACCAGCTCCGCCTTGCGCTGCTGGTAGTCGTAGAAGGTGGCGATGCGGTCGTTGACCCGCAAGACGATGCGGTTGATCACGTCGGTATGAATCACGCTGGAATTGAGCGCCTCGGCCTGCAGCAGGGCGGGCGCGAGCAGAAGGACGGACGGGAGGAGCAGGCTAGCGAGACGTCTTGGCATGGGAGTCACTGTAGTAGCCCTCGTAGTCGAACGGGAGATTCCGTCCGTAGACCGCAACATTGTACCGGGCTCGCGCTTCCTGAACCAGCGACTGGAGGAGGCGGTCGGCCCGCTCCTGGCGCAGCTTGGCGAGAATTTCGGACCGCGCTGCGTCCAGGGAAATCACCTGGGCGGGCTCGCGCTCGGTTACCTGAAAGATATGGAAGCCATAGTCGGCCGGCACCAGGCGGCTGACCTCGCCGGCCTTCAAGCTGAAGATGACCTCGGCGAAGCTGGGAGGAAGATCTTCGCGGGAAAGCTCTCCCTGATAGCCGCCCGCGGCGGCGCCGGGATCTCGCGACAGCCGCCGGGAGACCTCCGCAAAGTCGGCGCCGCCGCCGATCTCCTTGAGCGCCCGCTCGGCCGTCGCCCGGTCCTGGGTGAGGATCTGGCGCAGACGCACCCGCTCGGGCCGGGTGAAGTCCTGGCGGTGAGCCGCGTAGTAGCGGGC
>DATIOS010000107.1:0-5430 GCA_035472915.1 Thermoanaerobaculia bacterium | reverse complement strand
CGGCATGGGCTTTGCGGGCCTGCTCAACCTGCAGCGGTTCCTCGACGGCGGCGGCGTGCTCATCGCCGCCGCCGGCTCCGGCCGGTTGCTGGTGGATGGCGGACTGGTGCGCGGCGTCTCCGAGGCCGGGTTCAACCGCGCCAACGCGTCCGGTTCGGTGCTGCGTGCCAAGGTGCTGCGGCCGGAGCACCCGCTGGCCTACGGCTACCCGGAGCTGACCCACGTCTTCCTCGGCGGCAGCCCGGGTTTCGATGTGCCGAAGTCCCAGCGAGGCCGCGTCGTGATGCAGTTCGGCACCCGGAAGCCGGAAGGCGAGGAGGACGAAAAGAAGGAAGAGAAAAAGCCGGCTTCGGGGATCGAGGTGGAGGACCTCGAGGCGCCGCCGCCTCCCGCTGCCCCGGTGGCAGTGCCCACCGGTTCCAAGGAAGAGAAGAGGGAAGAGAAAAAGAAGGACGACGATCGCTTTGTGCTCTCGGGACTGGTGAAGAACGAGAGTGAGGTCAACGGTAAACCGGCGATCCTCGATCTGCCGGTGGGGAAGGGACGGGTGATCCTTTTCGCCTTCAATCCGCTCTACCGCTATCTCAACCTCTCGGATTTCCGCTTCCTGTACAACGCGTTGCTGAACTGGAACGACCTACCGAGGTGAGCGAGCCCGAGGATTATCTGGGCGCGACGCCGGCCGACTCGCGGGCTCTGCCGGAGCCGGAGCGAAGGCCACGCTCCCGCGGTGGGGCGGTGATGGTTTTCGCCGGCATCCTGCTCAGCCGGATCATGGGCCTCGTCCGCGAGGGAACCTTCGCCCGCTTCTTCGGCGTCGGCCCCATTCAGGATGCTTTGACGGCGGCCATGAGGGTGCCCAACGTCCTGCAGAACCTGCTGGGAGAGGGAGTCCTCTCGGCGTCCTTCATTCCGATCTACAGCCGTTTTCTGGTGGAAGGGAAGGAGGAAGACGCCGGCCGTTTCGCGGGCGCCATCTTCGGTCTGATGCTCGCCATGGCGGCCGGCATCGCCCTGCTCGGCAACCTGCTGGCGCGCCCGATCGTCTTCATTCTCGCGCTTGGTTTCCATGGCGATGCTGCGCGCGTGGCGGCCGGCACGGCGGCGGTGGACCGCTTCGACCTCACGGTGACGGGTGTCCGCATTCTTTTTCCCATGACCGGATTTCTGGTGCTGTCGGTGTGGGCGCTCGCCATCCTCAACAGTCACCGGAAGTTCTTCCTGCCCTACTTCGCGCCCGTGCTGTGGAACGCGGCGATGATCGGCGTGTTGATTTTCACCGGCCGGCATTTAACCGTGGGAAGCCATGGCTTGCAGGACGTGCCCTTACAGATACGCCTCTTTCGGACCGCCTGCTGGGGCGGCGTTCTCGGCGGCCTGCTCCAGTTCCTCGTTCAGTTGCCGGGTGTGTTGCGCGTTCTCAAGGGTTTCCATCTCTCGTTTTCCGCCCTGGTGCCCGGCGTGCGCGAAGCCCTCTCCGCCTGGTGGCCGGCGGTGGCCGGCCGCGGTGTCGTGCAGCTTGCTGGTTATATCGACCTGTTCCTTGCCGGCCTTCTCGCCACGGGCGCGACGTCGGCGGACCGTTTCGCGCAGATGTTCTATCTGCTGCCCATCGGTCTCTTCGGCGTCTCGGTTGCGGCTTCGGAGCTGCCGGAGCTCTCACGCCTGCGGGCTGAAGGCGCGGGAGAGGCGATGCTCGTTCGCATCCGCCGCGCTCTGCGCTATGTGGCCTTCCTCAACGTGCCCACGGTGATTGGCTACTTCGCCTTCGGCTATCTGGTGATCGGTCTCTACCGACGAGGTCTCTTCGGAGCCGGGGCGAACTGGCTGGTCTATCTGGTGCTCTGCGGCTATTCGACGGGCATCCTCGCCACGACCACCTCGCGGCTGCTGCAAAACACCTTCTATGCGCTGGGTGACACCCGATCTCCCGCCCGCATCGCGGCCATGCGCGTCGGAACTTCGGTTCTGATCGCCTTGCCGCTGATGTATCTGTTGGATCGCTTTCCGCTGTCGGCCTTGGTGGGACCGCTGCCCGGCGCACCGCTGTTCCTGGGTTCAGTAGGACTTTCGCTGGCCTCGGGGTTCGGCGCCTGGATGGAGCTCTACCAACTTCGGCGGGCGCTGCGGCGAAGGCTCCCGGACTTCGAGCTGCCCTGGCGCGAGGACGCCCGCATGGTGCTCATCGCCCTCGGGGCAGCCCTGCCGGCGGCCGCCGTCTGGTGGTTCTTGCCCGCCCTGCCGATCATCCTCAAAGCCGTCGTGGTGCTCGGCATCTACGGTCTCACCTACCTGCTGATCTGCCGCTTGGCCGGTGTTGAGGAAGTGGAGGCCTTCGTGGGTGGCTTGCGGCGGCGTCTGAAGCGGCGGTGAAGATGAGAAGCTTTTCAGGCCGCATGGAAAACTCTCCGCTGGTTGCGAGTGGAACGGCGCAGTGCTAGCTTTGATAGCGTGAAGGAGGGAGACGTAATCATCCATGAGCTGAAGCTCCGCGGACTGCCTGCGAAACGAATATCTCTCAAGGAGCATCTTCTGGCCATTCCAGAGGTTGGTGAGGACGCCGACTTCGAGCGGCTTCCGGACCGCGGCCGAAATGTGAAGCTTTGAGTTACTTCGCCCTTCAGCGCCTGATCAGCGCCTGGGCTTCGGCGGGCACTCCATGATCGTGGACGAAGACTCTCGATCCTCTTTGCTACCGACTCCCTTGCCTTCAGCGAGCCGCACGCGAAAGTTTCTTCTCATCAGCGCCGCCATCACGCTGGCGCTGTACATTGTGCCCTACGGCCAGGTTCTGGCCCGGCCGCTTCTCCTGCTCTCGACGTTGGCCCATGAGATGGGCCACGGGCTGACCGCCTTATTGCTCGGCGGCACGTTCGAGCGCCTTCAGATGTGGGCCAGCGGAGCCGGGGTCTCTGAAATGGACCTCACCGGCTTCGGCAGGATCCGCCAGGGCCTGACCCTTGCCGGAGGTTTGGTAGGACCTGCAGTGGCGGCGGCCGTCTGCTTCAAGCTGGGAAAGACCGGTCGTGGTGCCCGATTGTGCCTGCTGGGAGTGGGATTTTTCCTACTCGCCGCCGAGCTCTTGGTGATACGCAATCTTTTCGGATTCGTCTTTGCCGGCCTGGTCGCCGCAGGCTGCTTGTTTGCGGGCACCCGCCTCTCGCCGGAGCGCGCGCAGTGGGTGGTCGTCTTCCTGGGAGTCCAACTCGCCCTCAGCGTCTTCTCCCGCGCCGACTACCTCTTCACGCGAGGAGTCGAAAATCCCTCCGGCGTCTTCCCCTCTGACGTCATGCGAATGCAGACCGCCCTCTTCCTACCGTTCTGGTTCTGGGGACTCGTCTGCGGCGGATTCTCCGTGATGGTGCTCATCTACGGGGTTCGGACGTGCTGGGGACGATAAGGGCGGCCTACTCCGAGTTGTAGGCACCGACGCTACAGAAGAGGTCGCCGGCTACTTCTCCTGCCGTCGATACCGCTGGCATCCCGATGGACATAGCGACATAGCCCTGACGAGGGAGCCCCGTCCCCTAAAGCAGGGAATTTGACCTTGGAGTGAGGTCTAGGGTTTAAGTTTGTTCTTCAAGGAGATCGAGAACGACGGCGAATCATGGCGCCGCCCGATCGGGGGCGCCCCACCTCCCCTACCGAGCGGCTGGCCCAGAGCCGGGCTTGACCTTGGACCTGAGTCCATGCTTAACGATTCTGCTTCAGGAGAACATATGCCTCAAGGAGTGAACCAAGGTCTCAAAATCGGTGACCTGGCGGACCGCAGCGGTTTTTCGCGAGACACCCTGCGATTCTATGAGCGGGTGGGGCTGCTCTCCCCGCCGCGCCGGACCGCCGCAGGGCACCGGGTTTACGACGACGAGGCCTTGGAGCGCCTGAGGTTCATTCGACGCAGCCAGGAGTTGGGCCTCACGCTCGACGACGTTCGCGCCCTGCTCAGGACCCAGGAACAGCCGGAGCTCGAGATTTGCCAAAGGGTCGCCGAGCGGCTGCGAATGCGGCTCCGGGCCATCGAGCAGCAGCTCTCGACCCTGGAGGGTTTTCGCCTTCGGCTGAGCGAAAATATCAACCTCTGCGAGCACAACACGTCGAACTCCTGCCCAGTCATTCAGCGCCTTCTCGAGGGCGGTTCAGAAGCCAGCGACGACGGGAAGACCTGATCTCTCGTTGGCCGCTGACGCTCGCAACGAGCCGCCGGTAAATGGCTCGTTTCTTGCTTGTTCCGATGCTCGAACAGCTCGGCCAATTTCGGTCCGAGCCGAGCAGCCCTGGATGGCGAAGCACCCTGAAAGCTCCTTTTTCTGACAGCGATTCTTGCTGGGCGTTCGATTCAGGGTCTTTTCTGCATTGGAGTCTGTCTAATTTACAAGGAGCTCAACGGGATGCTTTTCTTGAATGTGCCGATCCTTCCCGAGATCTTTTCTCTTCCGGACGGCGAGGTCTAGGTGGGCTTCGCCCTCGGAGACAGCCCCGCCAGCTCTCTCGTTCCCTCGCTCGAGGGGTTGCGCGTGCTGGCGGTGGACGACGATCCCGATACCCTCGGTTGTGTTGCCGAGTTCCTGACGCTGCACGGCGCTTTGGTGGTGCCGGCCCCTTCGGCAGCGGCGGCGCTCGACGCTCTCCTGCGTTTCGACCCGGACGTCCTGGTGAGCGACATCGGTATGCCGGACCGCGACGGCTACGACCTGATCCGCGACATTCGCGGCCTGGGCCATGGCGCTGACGCGCTGCCGGCCGTGGCGGTCACCGCCTTCACCAGCCCCGAAGATCGCCGGCGTGCCCTCGCGGCCGGCTTCCAGGTCCACCTCGCCAAGCCGGTCGATCCCGGCGAGCTGACCGCCGTGGTGGCGCGCCTGGGACGGAAGCCCGTGGTTTAGACTAGAGCGTAATGTTCCGCAAGATCCTGGTTCCCGTCGACTTCACCGAGAAGAACGAGCCGGCCCTCCGCTCCGCCCTGGAGATCGCCGGCCGCGGAGACGGCGGCTCCGAGGTCTCGCTGCTGCACGTCATCGAGACCATCGAGCACTTGGAAGAGGGCGAGATGGCCGGCTTCTACCATGGCCTCGAAGTACGGGCTCTGGCCCGCCTTTTCGCCATCCAGGAGCGCTTCAAGGAGGCCGGCGTCGCCGTGCGCCAGGAGCTGCTGATCGGCAAGCGGGCCGAGACGATCGTGCGCTACGCCGAAGACCATGACATGGACCTGGTGATCCTCTCGTCCCACAATGTGGACCGCGACCATCCCGCCCTGGGTCTCGGAACCCTGAGCTACCGCATCGCCATCGTGGTGCGGTGTCCGGTGCTGCTGGTAAAGTAAGCTATTCCGACGCCCCTGCCGGGGCGGACCCTCACCCCCTGGCCCCCTCTCCCGAAGCGCCAGGTTAGCCTGGCCTAGCGTAGGGGCGGGTCTGGACGGGCGGTTGGGGG
>DATIOS010000106.1:0-11520 GCA_035472915.1 Thermoanaerobaculia bacterium | reverse complement strand
TGCGCGAGCCGGCCTCGCGGATGTCGGCGATGAGCTGGGCGTGCCGTGGCCGGTCGAGCACCACGATGGTGAGGTCGCTAACCCGGCGCCCGAAGGCGTTGGCGATGTTGCGCAGGTTTTCGGCGACCGGCGCGTCGATGTGCACGCTGCCGCGCGCCGTCGGACCGACGACGATCTTGTCCATATAGACGTCGGGCGCGTAGAGGAGGCCGCCGCGCTCGGCGGCGGCGATGTTGCGCAGGTTTTCGGCCACCGGAGCGTCGAGGTGAATCGAGCCGCGGGCGGTAGGGCCGACGACGATCTTCTCCATATAGACGTCGGGAGCATAGAGCAGACCGCCGCGCTCGGAGGCGGCAAGCACGGTGATGGCGTCCGGCGAGCCGGTGGCGCAGAGGTTGGTGCCCTCCAGGGGATCGACGGCGATGTCGACCTGGACGGCGCCGTCGTGCCCGCGCCGCCCGCCCACCTCCTCGCCGGTGTAGAGCAGAGGCGCCTTGTCGCGCTCGCCCTCGCCGATCACCACCCGGCCGTCCATGTCGAGGGAGTCCATCTCCTTGCGCATGGCTTCTACGGCCACCTGGTCGGAGTAGCGGCGGTTGCCGAAGCCCATGGTCTTCGCCGCGGCGATCGCCGCCTGCTCGGTGACGCGGATGAAGCCTTGTTCGAGGAGATGGTCCAGCGCCATCAGCGGGCGCTCCCCAGGCTGGCAGTTTCCGCGGGCGCGGCCGGCGCTTCCTGCTTGGCGGCTGGGCGCTCCGGAGCGTTGAAAGCCGGGATGCCGGTGATGGCCTCGCCGATGATCAGGGCATGGATGTCGTGCGTCCCCTCGTAGGTGTAGACCGACTCGATGTTGAGCATGTGGCGGATCACCGGATAGTCGTCGACGATGCCGTTGGCGCCCAGGATCTCGCGCGCCAGCTTGGCGCTCTCGCGGGCCACCCAGACGTTGTTGCGCTTGCCCATCGAGATGTGCCAGTGCTTGAGTTTGCCGGAATCTTTCAGGCGGCCGAGCTGGAGGTTGAGGAGCTGCCCCTTGCTGATCTCCATCGCCATCCACACCAGTTTTTCCTGCACCATCTGGTGACAGGCGATGGGCTGGCCATTGAACTGGACACGCTCCTTCGCGTACTCGAGGGCCGTGTGATACGTCTCCATGGCGCTGCCGATACCCCCCCAGGCGATGCCGTAGCGCGCCTGGTTGAGGCACATGAGGGGATGCTTCAGGCTGGACGTGCCAGGGAGGACGGCGTCGCCGGGGATGCGGCAGTCGTGGAAGCCCAACTCGGAAGTGGTGGAGGCGCGCAGCGAAAACTTGCCGTGCTGGTCCGAGGAAGTGAAGCCGGGCGTGCCCTTCTCGACCAGGAAGCCGCGAACGCCGTCGTCCGTTTTCGCCCACACGACGGCGACGTCGGCCAGGGTGCCGTTGGTGATCCACTGCTTGGAGCCGTTGAGCACCCAGTCGCTGCCCACCCGCTTGGCGTAAGTGCGCATGCCGCCGGGATTGGAGCCGAAGTCCGGCTCGGTCAAGCCGAAGCAGCCGATGGCCTCGCCGGTGGCGAGACGGGGGATCCAGCGGTCCTTCTGCTCCTTGGAGCCGAAAGCGGAAATGGGGTACATCACCAGCGAGCTCTGCACGGAGACGAAGCTGCGCAGCCCGGAGTCGCCGCGCTCCAGCTCCTGCATGATCAGGCCGTAGGCGACGCCGCCGAGGCCGGGAAGACCGTATTCCGAAAGGCTGGCGCCGAACAGGTTGAGGGCGCCCATTTCAGGCACCAGCTCGAGGGGAGTGCGCCCGTCACGGTGGCACTCCTCGATGATCGGCTTGACCTTGTCGTCGACGAAAGCGCGAACCGTGTCGCGCACCAATCGCTCCTCCTCGGTGAGAAGCGAGTCCAGCTCCAGCAGATCAACGCCTGGGAAGCGGCTCAAGAACGATACCTCCTTTGAGCTTGCAAGCGAATATTGAGCGACCGGGGCCGCAGGGGGGAAGGATATCACGGAGGGCGGAGCCCCCTCATTCTCGGATATCATCCCCCGCCTATGGCGTTTCCCGGCGGCAGCGCGTATGCGATGGCGAGAGACGTGGCGGAGGGATACCTGCTGCTCACCGAGCGGAGCTTCAAGACCTTGACGCGCGGCGATCTCGATCAGTTCGCCTTCGAGCTCGACCGCCACCTGCGCGAGCTGCGGGGAGATCAACCCTCGCTCGACGATCTGCAGGCCATCCAGCTCCGCCAGCGGCGGATGCAGCGTCTCAACAGCGCCCTCCTGATGCTGCGCAGTTACCGGCAGAGGCAAAAACCTGGATGACATCGCTCGCCGGCCCTCTTGCCGCTGCCCTGGGGCTCGCCGCCGCCTTCGGTCTCGACCAGCTCTGCGCCGCGCGTGGATTGCTGCCTCCGGGTTTTCATCAGCCCGGGCGGCGGCTGCTGGCCGGGCTGATCGTCGCCGCCTTCTTCGCGGTGGCGATTTTCCTGCCTCTGGCTGCCGCCGTGACCGGCGTGGCGATCGAGCCGCCGAACCTGTCAAAGATCGACAACTTCCAGCTCTTCGAGCTGCACCTGATCATGGTGGCGGTCATGGGGATGTGGCTCCTGCTGGGCTTCGCCGGCCGGATCGTCCAGGAGCGGCCGGAGCGGGCGAGCTTGCCGGTGCCGGCTCTGCCATCGCCGCTTCCTCCAATTGGCGACGAGATTCCAGAGGGAGAAACCTGGGTCCAGCCTCCGGAGCCCTCACCTCCCCCCCGCCCGCCGGTGATTCCTCTCGGCCGCCAGCTCATGGCGCAGCTCGGGTTCCTGGCGCCGGACGTGCCGCGGGAGATCGGTATTGGGCTGACGCTGGGCCTTGCCGCGTGGCTGGCGGTCCTCACCGCTCTGGTCGCGATCGCCGGCGCGCTCATCGCCATGGGCGCCAAAGACATGGTCCCCCAACAGCCGCCGGCCCTGGTGCCGCTCATCGCCGCCCTGCCTTTCGGCGTGCGGCTGGCGGTGAGTCTGTCGGCGGGCGTCGTGGAGGAGACCTTCTTCCGCGGCTTCCTCCAGCCGCGTCTCGGCATCGGGCTGTCGACGGCGTTCTTCGCCCTCGCCCACCTTTCCTATCAGCAGCCGTTCATGCTGGTGGGCATCACCCTGCTGTCGCTCATCTATGCCTTCCTCGTGCGCTGGCGGCAGAGCATCTGGGCCGCCATTGCCGCTCACGCCCTTTTCGACGGCGTGCAACTGCTGGTTGTCGTACCCGTGGTGCTCAAGCTGACTCATGGCGCGGCGGGCAAGACGGCGGCTCTTCTGGGACTTCTCGGATGAGGCTCGACCGGGTCGAAGAGTCGGGGCGGGAACGGCCGGACGATCTGCTAGACTCGCAATCGAGGATTGCGCCGATGCCCGTGGACTATCGCTTCCATCTTGCCGTCGGGAGTCGTTTCGAGAATATCGAGCTGGTCCAGGTCGTGTTGAAAGACTGCCTGCAACGGGTCGGCATGGACGACGACGCTCAGCACTGGGTGGACGTGGCGGTGCGCGAGGCCCTGGCCAACGCGATCAAGCATGGCAATCTCCAGCACCCCGAAAAGCAGGTGCAGGTCGACTTGGCGGTGGAGGGGGACGAGTTGGTGATCCGGGTCGAAGACGAGGGCGTCGGATTCGACGCCACGCAACTCGACGATCCGTTGGCGCCGGAAAATCGGCTGCGGCCGAACGGCCGCGGTATCTTTTACATGCGAAGCTTCATGGACGACATCACCTACGGCTCCGGCCCCGGCGGCGGCACCATGGTGACGCTGCGCAAACGGTTCGCCGGGCCGAAGACGGAACCCAGCGATTAAAGCGATTCGAGGAGGGAACTGAAGAATGGACGTGAACAAGCGGCAGGTCGGCGACGTGACCATCATCGACCTCAAGGGCAAGATCACCATTGGCGCGGGGGACGTGCAGCTGCGCAACGCGGTGCAGGAAGTGATGAATGGTGGCGCCACCAAGGTCCTGATCAACATGGCCAGCGTCTCCACCATCGACTCCTCCGGAATCGGCGAGCTGGTGAGCGCCTACACGACGGCCACCAACCGGGGGGCCAAGCTGAAGCTGATCAATTTGCCGGCCAAGGTGTCGGACATCCTCACCATCACCCAGCTCATCACGGTTTTCGACGTGTACGACAGCGAGGCCGAGGGCATCAAGGCCTTCAGCTGAGTCTTTCGGCTGGGTCCGGACCTCATGACTGCGGGCCCGCTCCAATCCCCTCAGCCGGCGCCTCCGGCAGCTCTCGGGGGCCGCTTGGCCGGCTGGGCGGAGCGGGTCCACCGCCACCTGCCTGATCTTCTGCCGCCGCCCACCGCGCGGCCTGAGCCGGTGCATCAGGCCATGCACTATGCGCTGACCGGCGCCGGCAAGCGGGTGCGGCCGGTGCTGACCCTGGCGGTGGCCGACCTTTTTGGCGTGCGCTCCGAGCCGGTGCTCGATCTCGCCTGCGCCGTCGAGATGGTTCACGCCTGCTCGCTGGTGCTGGACGACCTCCCATCCATGGACGACGCCGCCCTGCGCCGCGGGCGCCCCACCGTCCACCGTGCCTTCGGCGAGAGCGTGGCGCTGCTCGCGGCGCTCGGATTGCTCAACCGCGCCTACGCGCTGGTGGCCGAGGCCGCCCATCGCCTCTCGCTGCGCCGCTACACCGCCGAGGACGTCGTTCATCATCTGGCCGCGGCCATCGGCAGCGACGGCCTGATCGGCGGCCAGGCCCTCGACCTTCTGGCCAAGCCGGAGGAAATGAACCTCGACGTGCTCGAATACATCCACAGCCACAAGACGGGGGCCCTGTTCATGGCCGCCGGCGAGCTGGGGGCCATGGCTGCCGACGCCAAACGGCGGGATCTCGAGGTGATCGCGCGCTACGCCAAGAACCTCGGGCTGGCCTTCCAGATCGCGGACGACCTGCTCGACGTCCTGGGCACTCCCGAGGTGACGGGCAAGGACACGGGAAAAGACGAGGCGAAAGTCACCTTCGTCCGCCTGCTTGGCGTGGAAGGCGCCCAGTCGCTCGCCGGCGAGCTGCTGGGCTTCGCCGTCGAATCCCTGGCGCCCCTGGGCCGCAAGGCGGACCCGCTGCGCGAGCTGGCGGTGTTCGTTCAGCACCGGTCGCGGTAGAGGAGTCTCGAAAGTCCATGGGAAGGGCTCGACGCCGCTGCGTCAAGGCGACGTGAGCCGGACCGGTGGCCGCGCCGCCGAGGCCCTCATCACCCCGCCCTCTTCTCCCAGCCTCCCCCCCGTCCGCCGGGAGAAGAGGGAGAAAAGCGAAGACGCTGCCGCCGGGCCCCCTGGGAGCGCCAGCGTCCCGCCGGCCCGCTAACTCCAGCCCTGAATAGGAGCGCGGTTTCCTTGCTCCAGACCCGTCAGTGTTCGTTTGCAGGAAGAGCTCATAGAACGTCGGCAACCCAAGAAGAGCTAAGCACTCTTTGGAATCAGTCCGAGCCAGATCGAAACTTTCGCTTCGACGTCTGTCAGTTGGGCCGCCGACAGCTTGCCCAGAGATCGCAAGAGCTTCGCATGGGGCACCGTGACAAGATTCTGGGCATCGAAGGCGCCTGACCGTAGGAAGGGGACAGAGAAAGCGACTTCAAAGCGCGACTCGCGCAGGCTCGTTGTATGAGGCACCAGCGTGACCAAAGCGCGATCCAGATCCGAGGGCGGGACGCTCAATACCAGACAGGGACGAACCTTCGCTGCCAAGCCGAGATCCACGAGCCAGACTTCTCCGCGCCGAGGATCTTTCAATCTTGGGTCTCGCGACGATCAAGCTCAAGAAAGAGTTGGTCCGCCGCGAAGACAAGATCCGAATCGTCGGGAGAGGCGTATCCCTCTTCGAGAGTGTGCCGGAGGATCTCCACGGCAACCGCGTGCTTGTCCGGCTCCGGGAGCTTCTCGAAGGTTTGTAGGAATCTCTTCGCCACCCTTGTCATGCTCGGAGATTCCCACAAGCGTCGAAACGGGTCAAGCCCAGGAGCGCGCCCGGGGCGCCGCTCCGAGCACGCCTGGCTGGCAAGCTGGGGCCGGCCCGACGAGAGAAAGTCTCCTGAGAGCTGAAGCTCCTATACGCCCCGGCGGCCCTGCACGCCCATTTCCGGTCTGAAACCCGGAACCAAATCCCCCCTCCTCCCCTCTAATTCAGACGGGGAGCGCTCCCAACCAACCATCGCGGGTTCGCCGCTGCCGGCAGACCCGGTTCGAGATCCTCGACTTTGGATTTCGTGCCCCTCGGGGCTGGAAAGGAGCACGCTCGTGAACGGTTCCACTGCCATCCTTGATCTCGTGGGGAAGATCAGCGCCACGGGTTTCGTGGTGATTGTCATCCTCGTCCTGCTCTCCGTCTGGTCGCTTGGCGTCTCCATGGAACGGCTGTTCGTGCTGGCACGGGCGCGCCGGCAGTCGATCGCCTTCGCGCGGGCGGTCTCGCCTCATCTCGCCGAGGGAGGCCGGGCGCAGACGGCCATCGAGGCCGCCCGCCGGTTTCCCCATAGCCACGTGGCGCGTGTGGTGGCCGCCGGCCTTTCGACCTTCCAGCAGAAGAGCGCCAAGGGATTGTCCGCCGCCGAGGTGATCGAGGCCACGGGCCGGGCTCTGGCGCGCACGGCCATGCAGACGACGGAGGAGCTGAACCGTGGCGTGGCGAGCCTGGCGACGATTGCCACGACCGCCCCCTTCATCGGCCTCTTCGGCACGGTCGTCGGCATCGTCCACGCCTTCAAGCAGATCGCGGCCACGGGCGGACAGGGTGGCTTCACCGCTGCCTCCCAGGGCATCGCCGAGGCGCTGCTCACCACGGCCCTGGGCTTGGTGGTCGCCGTGCCTGCGGCCTGGATGTTCAACTTCATCAGCCAGCGGGTCCAGCGTCTCGGGGTGGAGATGGAGAGCTCCTCGTCGGAGCTGATCGACTACTTCCTGGAGCGGGAGCGGGGGTAGCGTTATCCCCAGTTCTCAACCCGAGGGACGCATCGCCTGCCGGAGAGCGCTTCTGGCAGTAAGGCCGAGACTATGATCGTGCCTGTGCTCTCGCTCAGCGCTTATCGCTGGAGAGGGAATTGCCTAGGCGGTGGCCGGCCCGTCCGGCCCAACGGGCCGGGAGAACGGAGCCCAGGGCTTCTGAGGCCGAAGGCCGATGCCCTGGGTGGAGAGATTGCCAACGTGGTGCGGCCTGAAGGGCCGCGAGACTGTTGGCGCGGCGTTTGAGGGCGGCTGTTGCGAAGCCGGTCGTTCGAGCTCTCGCGGCCCTTCAGGCCGCAACGATGGGGTGTCCTTTTTCCCAGGGCATCGGCCTTCGGCCTCAGCCCCGGGCTGGGATCTCCCGGCCCGTTGGGCCGGAGGAGAGGTTCTCCGTCAGACTCCGGTTATTCGTGACAGGCCCAAGGATTTAGCTGTCTTGGTTTCTACTCGATGGGCACCGGGAGCCGTGGCCGAGCATATGGACCTATCCAAGAAGGCCATGGCCGGGGGTTCGGCGGAGGCGCTTGCTTCCTCAAGAAGCTCGCCTCACAGAGACCGAGGAGGCTGCACCGGCCCACCATACGCGGGATAGCGGAGTCAAACACTCAGAACATCCCGATCCCTCGGGTCCGGTCCAACTTTGCCGGGGTACGGTGACGAGATTCAGAGGGAAGTTCTCATTCCCTGTGGGTATGTCGTCTCTCCCCACGGGGAGGGGCACGATCCCTACAGGATTTGTTCGACGAGCTTGGGGGGATTACGGCGCTCCCCGCTGCCCCGACCCATTCTCCAGAAGGAAAGTCTCGCTCCCCGCAACATTCTCGGTTGGCGAGTGGGGATTGAGAGCATCCCCAGAGGACACGGGAGCGTACCCGGAGGGAAAAGAAACATCCCCGTAGCCCTCGGGAGCTGGACGACGGGGATTGGCAGCCTCCCCGAGAGGTATGGCTGCGTACCCGGAGGGACAAGGAGCATCCCCGCAGCTCTTGGGAGCTGGACGGCGGGGATTGGGAGCATCCCCACAGCGCATGGCTGCATCCCCGCAGCCTTGGGCGATCTCCCCTTAGAATTCCCCGACCAGCCGGTAGGGAAAGACGCCCGGGGTACACTACGGACGTCATGACGTCCAGCCACGATCTCGACGGAGTCCGCTCCGAGCTGCGGCGGCTGGGGTATCTCGATCGCGGATTCGAGCGCTTCCTGCTGCAGGACGCGCTCAAGCCGCGTCAGCCGGTGCGGGCGCTGCTGGCGCTCATCGTCAAGGTTGGCTTGCTCGCGGGGTTGGCGCTGGCGGCGGCCCTCTCCCTGGCCCTGGTGGTCGCCAACGGCAGCCTGACGGCGAGCCCGCTGGACCTCTTTGCCCTCATCCTTCATCTTTTCCCACCTCTGGCGCTCGCCACCGGCCTCGCCTTCCTCGCTCTTTGCGGAGTGATCCTCCTGGTCATCCGCCTCACTCACGTACGGCGCATCGAGACCCTCTCTCTGGTGGTGGCCCTGGCTGCGGGTGCCGGGGTCCTGGCTTTGGCGCTACAGCTCGGGCGCGAGGTGCTCTCCGAGGGGCGGGTGGAACAAGTGGCGGTGCTGGTCCTGGCGACCCCACCTGTGGTCTATCTGCTGATCAAACTGGTCTATCAAGGCCTTCTTTCGCTGGCCATTCGCTTCACCGAGGAGGCGCCGCTGGGGCGGCTGTTCTCCCGCCGCTGGCTGGGTCTCACCATCGTGCTGGCCGTTGCGCTGCTGACCTTGCCGGCGGTCGTCCTCGCCCGCCGCGACCCGGCTCCAGAGCCCGTGGCCCTGCCCACGGGGCCGGGCGAGCGGGTGCTGCTGGTGGGGATCGACGGCGTTCTGCCCGAGGAAATCGACTATCTGATGACGCTGGGCGAGCTGCCGGGGGTGACCCGGCTTGCTCGCGAGGGCCGGGAGCTCAGCTATCGCCGCCGGTTGGAGCCTCCGGCTTCGTTCTGGACGGCGGTCGCGACCGGCGTGCCGGGCCCGGACCACGGCGTCGTCGCCCTCGACAGCTTCCTACCCCTGGGATGCCGGACGCCGCTCGCCAAAAGCGGCCCCCTGCGCCCTTGGTGGAGTCGCGTCGAGGTGCCCCTGGGACTCGCCGAGCACCGGCCCATCCTGGCCAACCGGCGGCGGGCGTTCACCGTTTGGGAGCTGGCGTCCCGCGGCGGTGAGCCGGCCCTGGCGGTGAACTGGTGGGCTACCTATCCGGCGGCGCCGATCCCCGGGTTGGTGGTGGCGCACGGCGCCTATCAGCTCTTGCGGGAGAAGGCGGACGGGGCGGTGGCTCCCAAAAGCGAGACGGCGACGGTGGCGGCGACCGCCGCGGCCGCCTCCGGCAACCGCGATCCCCGCCTTGCGGCGGCGCTTCCTCCAGCCCTTGCCGCCGAGGTCCTTGACCGCGCCATTCTCCCCGACCGTTTCTATCGCGAAATCTTCGCCCGGCATCTGAGCACGAGGCCCCGCGCGGCAGCCCTCTACCTGCCCGGTCTCGACATCGCCGCCGCCGGCTGGCGGGGAGGCGACGTGGCCTTCGCCGATCTGATGCGCAGCGAGCTGGCGGCGACGGACCGCTTGCTGGCCGGAGCGCTGGACGGTGTGGGCACGGTCGTGCTGGTTCTCGACCCCGGGCGACGGAAAGAGGGGGGCGAAGGACGCATTCTCCTATGGCGGCGCGCCGGCTGCGCCGGCACCCGGGAGGGCTTGGCGGGGGGCTCGCCCGAGGCGGTCGCCGCTGCCTTGCTGCGGGCCCTCGGCCTGCCGCAGAGCGCCGAGCTGCCTCTTCCTCCTCCGGGATGCCGGTGGGAGCCGCCGCCGGTGGTCGTCGCCGGCTATGGTGAGCCGCACCGCGGCATGCCCCAGGGTCCCGAAAGCGAGGAATATCTTCGGAGTCTTCGATCGCTGGGCTATCTTTGAGACGAAATGTTGCCGCCGGCCTGGCTTGTTGACAATTTGACCCCGGAATCGGGGTCTGCCGCACCCTTAGGAGAAGGAGATCCTTATGTCCTTGCGGATGGTGCCCGTGTTGCTCGCCCTGGCGGCTGCGCCGGTCCTCGCGGAGATGGCTGAACCCATGCAAATGCCAGTCGACCACGCCACGGAGAATCGAATCGTCTATCCGGAATCGGCCCGCACTGATCAGGTGGACGATTACCACGGCGTCAAGGTGGCCGATCCCTACCGCTGGCTGGAGGACGTCGACTCCGAGCACACCCGCACCTGGGTGACGGCGCAGAACAAGGTAACCTCGGCCTATCTCGCCGCCATCCCGGACCGCGAACCCATCCGCCACCGGCTGACCGAGCTGTGGAACTACGAGCGCTACGGCGTCCCCTCCCAGCACGGCGGGCGCTATTTCTTCACCCGCAACGACGGCCTGCAGAATCAGAACGTCCTCTACCGGGTCGACTCTCCGAACGGCGTCGCGAAGGTCGTGCTCGATCCCAATCTGCTATCGCAGGATGGCACCGTCGCCCTCTCCGGCATCAGCGTCAGCGAGGACGGCAAGCTGCTCGCCTATGGCCTCTCGTCAGGCGGTTCAGACTGGCAGGAGTGGCATGTGCGCGAGGTGGACACCGGCCGCGACCTGCCGGACGTGCTGAAGTGGGTGAAGTTCTCCGCCGCCGCCTGGACTCACGACAACAAGGGCTTTTTCTACAGCCGCTATGACGAGCCCCGGGAGGGCCGCCAGCTCGAGGATGCGAACTTCAACCAGAAGCTCTACTACCACCGGCTGGGAGATCCCCAGTCCGCGGACGAGTTGGTGTACCAGCGGCCGGACAGCAAGGAGATGGGCTTCATCGCCTCCGTCACCGAGGACGGCCGCTACCTCATCATCCACGCCTGGCGGGGGACGGAGACCGACAACGGCATCTTCTACAAGGACCTCCAGGCCGCGGGCTCCAAGGTGGTGGAGCTGCTGCCGAAGTTCGACGCCGCCTACGCGCTGATCGAGAACGACGGTCCGATCTTCTGGTTCCAGACCGACCTCGCCGCTCCCCGGGGCCGGGTGATCGCGGTGGACATCCGAAACCCTGCGCGCGAGCACTGGCGGGAGATGATTCCCCAGGCGGCCGAGACCCTTCAGGGGGTGAGCTGCCTGCACGACACGCTGGTCGCCCTCTATCTGAAGGACGCGCACTCCCAGGTGCGGCGCTTCGACCTCAGCGGCAAGTTCCTGCGCGAGCTCGAGCTCCCGGGGCTGGGAACGGTCGAGGGTTTCACGGGACGCCGGAAGGACGCCGAGACCTTCTACTCCTTCGCCAGCTACACCTCGCCCGGCACCATCTATCGCTACGACCTGGTGACGGGCCAGAGCGCCGTCTTCCGCCGGCCGGAGATCCATGGCTTCGATCCCCTTCAGTACGAGACCCGGCAGGTCTTCTATGCGAGCAAGGACGGCACCCGCATCCCAATGTTCCTCACCTACAAGAAGGGGCTGGATTCGCGATGATTGCGTCCCACCGCTTGTGCCGCCCCAGATTTTTAGTCCTCCTCTGCGGAAATCCACTAGCAACTGGTTTGATGCTGGTACTGCATCAAG
>DATIOS010000105.1:0-8867 GCA_035472915.1 Thermoanaerobaculia bacterium | reverse complement strand
GCACCAGGTCTTCGAGCAGCCTCTCGATCGCCTCCCAGTTGCCCAGCCGGCGCCGCACCTCGCGCGCCCAGGTCTCGGCCGTCTGCTTCAAAGAGTGGGGGGAGTCGAGATGGAACGACTGGGCGAGCATCTGGATGACGAGACCCAGGTTGTTCAACCGGTCGGCCGTCTCGGAGAACTGCTTCAGCCCGTCGGCCATCCGCTGCACCACCTGGCTCACCTCCTTCAAGGTGAGCACCACCTCGTCCGAGGCCGCGTTCTGCTGCTGGGTGGCGAGGGAGATCTCGCGCGCCACTCGCGCGGTGTCGCTGGAGGCGCCGCGCAACTCCTCGATGGCCGAGGCGGCGGCGCGGGCGCGCTCCAGCACCCGGCCGGCCTCCACGCTCCCCTCTTCGGTGGCGATGACGGTGGTGCGGATCGAGCCGGCGAACTCGTCCAGCAGGTTGCGCACCGACTCGACCGACTCCTGCGAGCGCTGGGCAAGACGCCGTACTTCCTCGGCCACCACCGAGAAGCGCCGCCCGTGATCGCCGGCGGCGGCGGCTTCGATGGCGGCGTTGAGCGACAGGATGTGGGTTTCCTGGGCGATCTCGGTGATCAGATCGAGCACGCGATAGATCTCTTTCGAGCGGCTGCCCAGGATTTCGGCGCGGTTGGCAATGCCGCTGATGCGCTTTTTCACCTCCTCGACGCCGCCCACCGCCTCCTCGACCGCGCCCTGGCCGGCGTTGCCGCTCTCCTCGGCCGTCTGCGCGAGGTCCGCCTGGGAGGCGGCGTTGTCGGCGATCTGGCCGGCGGTGCGCGCCAGCTCCTCCATGGCGGCGGTGATCTCCACCACCGAGGCCGCCTGCTGCGAGGAGCCGGACGCCAGCTCGGAGGCGATCTCGTTGACCGAGTTGGCGGCCGAGGCGACCTCGATGGAGCTCGATTGGATCTGCTGCGCCAGGACGTCCAGCGCGTTGACGGCGTTGCCCAGCACCTGCGCCAGCCGCCCGGGAAGCGAGCGGGCGAGCTCCGAGCAGTTCACCAGGTCGCCCGCCCGCAGCCGGTCCAGAGCCTGCATCAAGGTCCGCTCGATTCCCTCGTGCCGCACCTCGGAGCTCTCCACCCGCTCCCGCAGGTGCTGCTGCGGGCGATAGACGCTGCGCGAGTAGACGGCGAAGAACGCCGCGACGATCAGCAGGAAGGCATTGAAGGGCCAACTCTGGCCGCCGCCGGCCTGGGTCACCAGAAGCAGCACCAGCCCCACCAAGCCGATGCCGCCCAGAATCAGCAGCCCGATCAGGGCGGGGTTGAACGCTTCGCTCCCCTGCTTCATGTCATTCACGTTCTTCATCATCAGGGCGATCTCCTTCCTCGGACCCTTCTGCGGACAATGCCGCCGGCGGGCGCCCCGGGTCCACCACCACCACCGGCTCGCGGCCGTGCAGCGCTAGACCTGCCGCCGCTTCGGGCCAGAAGCGGCTCACCGCCGGCGCCAGCGGCCAGACGCGCAGATCCTCCACCACGCCCAGAATCTCGTCGGCCACCAGATCGCCGCCGCCGTTGCCGCCAATCGTGATCCGGTAGTCCACTCCGTGGCGAGCGAGCCCGTCCACGGCGGCGTTGGCGATTCCCCACAAGCCGCCCCCGCGCCGCAGCAGCAGGAAACCCCGGGCGTGGGGAACGCTCAACCTGTCCGCCCCAGGGCTTCGAGGTTGAGGACGCGCACCACCTCGCCGCCCACCGGCGCCTCGCCGAGGAGAAAGCCGCCGTCGCCGGCCACCACCGATCCGGCCGGCACGTGCACCACCTCCAGCGCCGAGTCGCACGCCAGGCCCAGCATCTCACGAGCCTCGGTCGGCCCCACCCAGACCACGACGGTGACCGGGTACGTGGGATTGGGACCGGCCGGCGCGCGCACCAAGCGGCCGAGATTGAGCACCGGCAGCGGCTCGCCGCCGAACTCCGCCAGTCCCTCGAGCTCCGCCGCGGCGCCCGGCAGCGGATGGACGGAGAGCGCCCGCACCACCCGTCGTACCGAGGCGAGGGGAAGAGCGCAGGCGTACTCTCCCGCGCGCACCAGCAGGTGGGTGCCTTCGAGCCGGCTCTTGCCGGCTTCCGGAGGGGCGTTCACCGGCTAGATCCTCGTCCAGCCGGTGACGTTGATGTCGATCCCCAGCACGAAGGTGATGGCGCCCGCCTCGTCCCGCACCGGCGTGCAGACGGTGAAGCAGGCCTCGGAGCCCTGCATCGATTCATAGGGCGGGATGAGCGTCGTGCGCCAGTGCCGTGAGACCGACTTGAACCACGGCCGGTTGCGGATGTCCGTGTCGTGGACCTTGGTGGCCAGGGCCCGCTGGCGCTCGTTGAGCAGCTTCTTGTTGAAGGAGAGGAGCGGCGTCGTGCCGTCCAGCCGCGAGAGGTAGCCGAGCTCCACGAACGGCGCGCCGCTCACCAGCTCCTCCAGCAGTCGCCCCTTCTCCTCCAGGCTGCCTTGAGCCTCCAGGCGGCGCGCCCAGTCCTCCACCAGGTGCTTGAGCGAGCGCGGCGAGGCGAGGTGGAACGATTGGGCGAGGAGCTGGATCTCCAGGCCCAGGGAGTTGAGCCGGTCGGCCGTGCTGGAGAGGTTCTTCAGGCCGCCGGTCATCCGCTGCACCACCAGGCTGACCTCGCGCAGGGTCATCACCACCTCGTCGGAGGCGGCGTTCTGCTGCTGCGTGGCGAGGGAGATCTGGCGCGCCACCCGGGAGGTGTCGCCCGAGGCGCGGCGCAGGTCCTCGATGGCTTCCGCCGCCGCCCGCGAGCGCTCCAGCACCCGCGACGCCTCCTTGCTCCCCTCCTCGGTGGCGACGATGGTGGCGCGAATCGAGCCCGAGAACTCGTCCAGCAGGTTGCGCACCGACTCCACCGACTCCTGCGAGCGCTGGGCGAGATGGCGCACCTCCTCGGCCACCACCGAGAAGCGGCGGCCGTCGGCACCGGCCGCCGCCGCCTCGATGGCGGCGTTGAGCGATAGGATGTGCGTCTCCTGGGCGATCTCCGTGATCAGGTCGAGCACCCGGTAGATCTCCTTCGAGCGGGTGCCCAGGGCGTCGGCCCGGCTGGCGATGGCGCTGATGCGCTTCTGCACCTCCTCGACGCCGGTCACCGCTTCGAACACGGCGGCCGAGCCCGCGTCGCCGCTGGCCTCGGCGCGCGACGCCAGCTCGGCCTGGCGGCCGGCGTTCTCGGCGATCTGCGAGGCGGTGCGGGCCAGCTCTTCCATGGCGGCGGTGATCTCCACCACCGAGGCCGCCTGCTGCGACGAGCCCGAAGCGAGCTCCGAGGCGATCTCGTTGACCGCGTCGGCGGCCGAGGCCACCTCGATGGAGCTGTCCTGGATCTGCTGCGCGAGCTGCGACAGGGCGTCGCTCGCCGCCTCCGAGATCTTCGCCAGCCGCTCGGGCAGGCCCCGGGTGTGCTCGATGGAGCGCACCAGATCGCCGGCCCCGAGCTGCTCGAAGGCGACGATCAGGTCGGCCTCCAGCCGCGCCCAGCGCTGATAGCCCTGCGGCAGCCGGCGCTCGAGCCGCCGGAAGTAGCGGAAAACCCACCACCCGTAGGCCAGCATGCCCGCGACGCCCGCGGCCAGAAAGAGGAAGCGCGGCCAGCCCGGAGCGTTCGCCGGCAGGCCCAGACTCAGCAGGACGAATCCCACAGGCGTCAGCCCCACGACGAGAATCCAACCGATCAGGGCGTTCTCGGTATGGCGCCCATCAGGCCGGGATGCCTCGGGCTTCCCGGACCGGACGGCGGGCAGGGTCGAATCGACGTCCATCCTGTGATCTCTCCTTTGCTGCCGGCGGGACCCGGGGCGGTGCGAGCCAACACCACCGCGAAGACAAGCGGTGACGCCCGGCGCTTTCCAAACGGAGCGTGGGCGTAGGATAGGCAATTCAGCATCCTCCCGCAAGGCGAAGGTCGGCGCTTCTCTCCCCGCCGGCGGGACAAGGCTTGCTCCTCCGACCCGATTTGAGCTATACAGTTAGCCCAATAATTTCGTTTTCGTTTCAGCGCGTGCTCTGAAGAGCCCGCACCCGACACGAGCGGGAATGCGTAGTTACGCTATTTTTCACGTTGCTTCAGGGAGATTTACCGATGAAAAGGATGATTGGCCTCGTTCTTCCCCTTACCGCCATCCTACTCGCCACGCCAGCCGTCTGGGCCGGCGACGGCCACACCCTGCACGGCGTCGGCGCCGTCAACAGCGCCATGGGCGGCGCCGGCGTGGCCCTTCCCATCGACACCATCGGCGGCCTGCTGCTCAACCCGGCCCTGGCCGTGGGGCAGGAAGGCAGCCACTTCGCCTTCAGCGCCGAGTACAACGAACCCAAGAACGCCGTGGAGAGCTCGATCACGATCCCGACCCCGGGCGGCCCGATCAACATCAGCGGCCGTACCGACGAGGCGGGCGACCGCGCCCTGATCCCGGCCTTCGGCTTCGTGCACCACACCCGGGGCTCGAACTTCGCCTATGGCATCGGCTTCCTCGGCCTCGCCGGCTTCGGCGCCGACTACCCGCAGAACTCCGCCAACCCGATCCAGGCGCCGCAACCCAACGGCTTCGGCCGGATCTACTCCAACTACCAGCTCCTGAAGGTCCCCACCGTCCTCGCCTGGCAGCTCAGCGACTCGCTCTCCTTCGGCCTGTCGCTCAACGCCGCCTACGCCACCCTGACCGCCAATCCCGCGGGCTTCGCCACTCCCGACTGCTCGAGCCCCACCGGGCCGTGCTTCGTGCCCAGCGTCAACGCCGACAGCTCCTGGGGCTACGGCGCCGGCGTCGGCATCCGCTACAAATTCACCCCGACCCTGGCGCTGGGCGCCTCCTACAACACCAAGACCAAGTTCCAGGAGTTCGCGTGGAATACCGTGGTGGCCAACCCGCAACTGGCCACGTTCGGCACAGCGCGCAAGGTCCGGCTCAAGCTCGACATGCCGGCCGTGGCCATCGTGGGGCTCGGCTGGACCCCCAGCGACCGCCTGGCCGTAGCCCTCGACGAGAAGTTCGTCAACTATGACAACACCGCCGGCTTCTCGGACGTGCTCGGCTTCAAGAACATCAAGGTGACCGAGGTCGGCCTGCAGTACAAGGTGACCGACAACTTCACTCTGCGCGGCGGCTACAACAAGAGCCAGAACCCGATTCCTGACAATCGCGCTTTCTTCACCGTCGAGACGCCCGCCATCTTCCAGACCCACTACTGCGGCGGCATCGGCCTCAAGGTGAGCAACATCCTGTCCCTGGACTTGGCGTATTACCACGTCCAGGAGAACTCGATCACCGGCCCCATCTTCGGTCCCACCGGCCCGATCCCCGGCGCTACGGTGACCACCCGGATGGCGATGGACTCGGCCGTGGTGACGTTCAACTTCGCGTTGCCGCAGTAGGAAAGACCCTCACCTCCCCGGCCCTCCTCTCCCGCCCCCCTCCCACCCCCCACACCGGGAGAGGAGGGAGAGGGCAGGCGCCGGGGAAGCTCTATTGCCACTCCCGCCCCAGCTCCGCCATCAGGGCCGCGAAGACTTCGATGCCGTCCCAGAGGTTCTGCAGCCGCAGGTTCTCGTTGATGCCGTGCTGGTTGTTGTCGTGGTTGACGATGGGAACGCCGATCACCGGTACCTTCAGGGTCTCGGTGAACAGAACCATGGGCACGCTGCCGCCCAGCATCGGGACCTGGATCGCCGAGCCGGCTGCGCGGTCGACCACGGCGGCGACGGCACGGGAAACCGGGAGGCTCATGTCGGTGCGGGCCGCCGCATAGTCCAGCGACCAGGCGACGCGGGCAACCTTGGGGTGGCTGCGCCGCGTCTCGGGGCTGGGCGCCTCGGCGACGAGAGTCCAGCCCTGACTGCGCAGGAAGGATTCGACGCGGTCCCGCACCTTCTGCGGCGTCTGGTCCGGCACCAGGCGAAAATCGATGGAAACCTGGGCCTCGGTAGGAATGGCGTTGGCCGCCCCTTCCCCCACCTCGGCCGAGCGCAGGCCGCGAACGTTGAGGGCCGGGTCCATCAGCCGCTCCTGAAGGCGGCCGCCGCTGCCTTCCGTCCGCCCCAGCGCCAGCTCGTCGCGGAGCTTCTCCTCCACCGGCGGCATGGCGGCCACCGCAGCCTTCTCCGCCGCGTTGAGCGGCCGGACGTCGTCGTAGAAACCGGGGATCAGAATCCTGCCCTCCTCGTCGCGCAGACTCGCCACCAGGTGCGCCAGCGTCACCGCCGGATTCGGCGCCCAGTTTCCGTAGTGGCCGCTGTGCAGAGGACGCAGCGGACCGTAGACCGTCAGCTCGAGGCCGGTGACGCCCCGCGCGCCGTAGAAGACTTCCATCCGCCGGCTGGGATGAACCGGACCGTCGCAGAGGATCCAGGCATCGGCTTTCAGCAGATCGAGGTTCTGCCGCAGGATCTCGGTCAAATGTCCCGAGCCCTGCTCCTCTTCTCCCTCCAGGAACAGCTTGAGGTTCACCGACGGCGGGACGCCCGAGGCCCGCAAGGCGTCCAGGGCCGACAGGATTGCCACGATGGGCGACTTATCGTCGCTCGCCGACCGGGCGTAGATCCGCCATTCGGGATTGAGCGGCCCCTGGACCGTCGCGAGATCAACCTCCCTGACCTCGCCACCCAAGGGGCCGGTGCGCAACAGCGGCTTGAAGGGATCGGAGAGCCAGCCCTTTTGATCCACCGGCTGGCCGTCGTAGTGAGCGTAGAACACCACCGTCCGCTTTGCGCCCGGGACCCGCAGGTCGCCGAGGAGAGCCGGCGGTGTGCCGGGGGCGGCCGTGAGGCGGCGCACCTCGAAGCCCCGGCGCTTCAGCATCTCCGTCAGGTAATCGGCGTTCTTTTCGACGTCGGCAACGCGGGTGGCGACGTTAGGAAGCGCCAGCAGGCCCATGAGCTCGCCCACGATCTCCTTCTCGTGCACGACGCGCCAGGCCCGGACCTGTTGGTGCGGGTCAATCGCCGTGGCACCCGGAGCAGTCCAAAGGACGGCAAGGACCGCAGGGACAAGCGCCAATCTCCCTCGGATCATGGTGGTTCGGTGCTCTGAATTGGGCGGGAATGGGAATTGGTCGGGGCGAGAGGATTTGAACCTCCGGCCTCACGGTCCCGAACCGTGCGCTCTACCAAGCTGAGCTACGCCCCGACATTTCTGCGGTCCTTCGTCCGCCGAAGCAGACGATACCCGAGGGAACCAACCGCGAGGACGGGGAGGATATCGCCGCCTCGTCCGCCAGTCAAGCCGACTGGCCGCGATATCCTTGCCCGGTGAATCCCCTTCGTTTGTCTGTCCTCCTGATCCTGAGCGCCGCTCTCGCCGCCTGCCACGAAGAGCCGCCGATTCACGGCCCTCTGCGCCAGGAGGCTTACGTCTGGCAACGGCTGTGGAGCCCGGCGGTTCGCGACTCCATCGGTCAGGCCAAGGACCTGGCGGGGCTCACGGTGCTCGCCGCCGAGGTCGATCTCAGGCCGCGGACGCCGAGCACGATCCGCATTCCCCTGGACGTCGCGGCCTTGAAAAGCTATGGCCGGCCGGTTGGAGCGGCGCTGCGGGTGCACGCCGTTCCCGGCCGCTTCGTGGACGACCCCAAGATGGTTGACCACCTGCGAAGTTTGGTTCGCGACGTCGCCGCGGAGGCCCGGACGAAAGGGCTTTCGCTCTCCGAGATCCAGATCGACTACGACTGTCCGGAGTGGAAGCTGGAGGCCTACCGCGGCCTCCTCGTCTCGCTGCGGCAGAGTGCCGCGCCGGTGCCGCTCACAGTCAATGTCCTGCCCGTCTGGCTGTACCAGCACCGGGCCTTCCGCAAGCTGCTCGAAGTGGTCGACGGCTACGTCCTTCAGGCTCACTCGCTGGCTCCGCCGGATAACCTGGCAAAGAAGATCGTCCTCACCGAGCCTCGCTCGGCGCGGGCATGGGTCGCGGAGGCGGCCCGCTTCGGCAAGCCGTTTCGGGTGGCCCTGCCGACCTACAGCTATCAGGCCGCGTTCGACGGCAGAGGCAAGCTCATCGGCCTCCTCGCCGAAGGGCCTCTCGTCTCCTCCGCGGAAGGCATCACCATCCGCTCGGCGACAAGCGATCCCCAGGCCATGGCAGGGTTGGTCCGCGGCTGGACTGAAAAGCGCCCGAAGGAGCTGACCGGCATCCTCTGGTATCGGCTCCCCGTGGAGGGGGACCGCGGCAACTGGAGTTGGCCCACGTTGCGGTCCGTGATGGCGGGAAGAAGCTCGCTTCCTATCTCTCCGCGGTGAAATACCGCTTGACCCAAATCAGAAACCCGAGCCAGCCCAGCCATCCCGCGGCGATGAGGGCCAGCACCACAGGATTGTTCCACAGGTCGTAGATCCCCATTTTTTCGATCTGCTCGAGTTGGGCCGCCGAAGTTCCCATGGCCTCGTACATCCTGCGCAGGCCGGCGCCGCCGTGGATGAAGAAGAAAAGGCTATGGACGCCGCCCAGGACCGACCAGGCAAGAGTGCCCCACCATGCCGCAGGACGCCGCCGGTAGAGCGCCCAGGCCAACAACGCCGAAAGTGCTCCCAGAACGAGAAAGGCCAGGACTGCCGGCAGTCCGGTCAGGATGTAGCCGAAGGCCGGGAACACCGCGTAGGTGGTGGCCGCAAGAGCACACACGGCACTGCCGCCGAAGAGCAGGGTGAGCGCCAAAACCGGCGCCGGAACGCGGTCGGTCCAGGGGATGCTGGGATCCTTGGCCTCGAAGGTCGCCTTGACGTTCGGACCCCGGTAGAAGAGAACCAGAACGCCGGGAAGGACGATGTAAATCAAGCCCATGAAGACGGCCACGCAGCCCATGACCACCATGCCGGCGCCTGGATCAGCAGTAGAACCC
>DATIOS010000104.1:0-7837 GCA_035472915.1 Thermoanaerobaculia bacterium | reverse complement strand
CGAGATGAAACGCCGGGCAGGGAGGAGTGCTGACCTGGCCCTCGAGATCCTCGACAAGGAGCGCCCGGCACCCGTCGCGGCGGACCGCCTCCTGGGAGAGCTGGCCGCCGACAGGGCCGTGGCCGCCTTCCGTCTGGATCTGGAGAGCGCTCTCCTGCGGCAAGACCTCGCCGACCGGACCGCGGAAGGCTCGCGTCTTCGGGAGGCGATTCAGGCCGGTGAGGTGGAACGAGCGGGCCTGCGCCAGCAGCGCGATCTGATTCTCGCCGAGCGCAACGACCTCGACCGCCGGCTGACAGCCTTCGAGCGGACCCTTGCCTACCGGTTGGCGTCGCGGTTCTGGGGGCTGATGCGGCGGGTTTTCCCCGCGGGCTCGCGCCGCTACAAGCTCTACCGAATGGCACGGCGCGGCCTAGCCAGACTGCTGGGCGCCGTCGACTCTGCTGGTTCCGACGCTGTGTGGCGGGAGGGGATGGGGGGCGCTACGGCGTCCAGCTTCCCAGCCGCCGAGCAGGGTCCCGATTTCCGGGCCGACCTCCTCGCTTTCGAGGAGCGGGTGCGTGACTCTGAGCTTGAGTCCGTGGTGGCGATCTTCTCCGCCACCCAACTGCTGGAGAGCGAAGGGCAGCGGCCGACCCAACTCGCCCTGGCGTTGGCACGCCGCGGCGTGCCGGTCGTCTTCATCTACTGGCGCTGGTGGGACAACGAGTGGCGCCCGCAGGATCGGCTGGCCGATGGGATCGTTCAGATCCCCATCGACGTGGTGACGAAGCGGCCGGAGATGCTGACTGCCGCCTTCGAGGGGCGCGAGCGCATCGCCCTGTTCGAATTTCCCCACCCCGGCTTCTTCGCGACCCTCTCGGCGGCGAGCTCGGCGGGCTGGATCACCGTCTACGACGTGCTGGACGACTGGGAGGAATTCCAGCGTGTGGGCCAGGCGATCTGGTACGACGAAGAGTACGAGCGCCACCAGATTGGGGCCTCCGACGCCGTCTTCGCCGTCAACGCCAGCCTGGCCGAACGGATTCGCGAGCTGGGGGGAGCTGCCGTCGAGGTGCTTGGAAACGGCCTCAAACCCGGGATCGAGGTGCTGCGGGAGCCGCGACCCCTCGTCCGCGGCGAGGTGACGGTGGGCTACTTCGGCTACCTGGCAGGCGCCTGGTTCGACTGGGAATTGATCGCAGCGGCGGCTGCCCGCCGCCCGGCCTGGCGCTTCTATCTCATCGGCTACGGCGGCAGTCCCGAGGGAGTGAGGCTGCCGCCGAACGTCGAGCTTCTCGGCAAGCAGCCGCAGACGGACCTTGCCGCCTTCGCCGCCAACTGGGACGTAACCGTCATCCCCTTCAAGCCCGACCGGCTGGCGGCGGGGGCCGATCCCATCAAGACCTACGAGTACCTGGCGATGGGCCTGCCGGTGGTGGCGACGGGCGTCTACCCGCCGGCCGGCGGCGAAGCCTTCGTCGTCCATGCCGAGGGCGTCGAAAACTTCGTGCGCGAGATCGAGCGCGCCGCCGGCCGCGGCACCGGCGAGGAGATCGCCGCCCGCCGCGCCTTCGCCGCCGGCTGCACCTGGGACCATCGCGTCGGCGAGCTGCTGGCCTCGCTCGCCGCGGGGCGACAGCGGGTGGCGGAGAAGCGGGCCCTGCTCGGGGTCGGGCGATGAAGGTCCTCTTCGTCTACAAGTACCTGACCCTGGGCGGCGTCGAGGCGGTGCTGCGCGCCCGTCTGGAGGGGCTCGCGCCGGCGGGGATCGAGGCGCACGCCTGGTTCTTCCACGACTACGGCGGCCGTTCGATCTTCCAGGGCTGCGCGGACCGCCTCCACGTCGGACCCGTCGACGACTGCCTGCGCTATGCGCGGCGGGAAGGCTTCGACCTGCTCTGCTCGATCGACTCCGAGGAAGTCCTCCCCGGCTTCGTCGCCGCCGGAAATCTGAAGCTGGTTATGGAGTGCCATTCCACCTATTTGGCGAACATCGAGTACCTACGCGGCCTTGCCGCCTTCCGGCCGGCGGCGGTTTTCGTTCCTTCCGAGGGGCAACGGCGGCTGGTCCTGGAGCGATTGGCAGAGGGGATCGAAGTGCGGGTGGTTCCCAATCCTCTGCGCCAGGAGTTCGTCGTTGAGCCGCCACCCTTTTCGGCTCCGCCGCCGCGGCCTGTGCTGGGTTGGATCGGCCGGCTGGACGATCACAAGAACTGGCAGGGATTCGTGGAGATCTCCGGTCTCCTCGCCCGCCGCGGCGTCGAGCACGAGGCCTGGATCGTCGGCAAAGCTGTCGACTCCGACGGCTCGGCGACGCTCCTGGAAAAGGCCAGGAACGAGAAGGTTCTGCGCCGCCTACGCTGGTTCGGGGCACTTGCCCATGGCCGCATTCCGACGATCCTCGACGCGGTGCGCGACTCGGGCGGCGCCGTGGTGTCGACCTCGCGCGCCGAGTCTTTCGGCCTCACCATCGCCGAGGCCATGGCCCGCCGCTGTGCCGTGGCGGCGCCGAACCAAATCCCATTTCCCGAGCTGGTGGAGCCGGGGCGGACGGGCAGTCTCTTCCAGCCCGGCTCGGCCGAGTCCGCCGCCGGCTGCCTCCAGGAGCTGCTGGGAAACGCCGAGCTTCGGGGAGTGCTGGGCCGGCAGGCGCGGGAGTCGGTCTTGGCGCGGTTCGCGCCGGAGCCCGCCCTGGCCGTGCTCGCCCGCGAGCTTCGGCGCCTCGTCCCGTAGCGTCACCGCCGCCGCGCCCAGAGATCCGTATACCCGGCTTCGAATCGCCGCGAAACCGCCGCCGTGTCGGCGATGGGAACGGCCCGTCCGTCGTCATCGAACGTCCAGGGATCGAAACCCAGGGCATCCAGGATCGCCCAGAACGCCTCCGGGCTCGAATCGGCGGCGCGCAGGTGGGCGGGCGAGAATTCGATCAGCAGCCAGCGTGGCTGGGTACGGGCTAGGGTACGCTCAAAGCCCGCGAGGACGGCCACCTCGGCACCCTGGACGTCGATCTTGACGGCGTCGATGCGAGCGATTCGGCGGGTGTCGCAGTAGTCGTCGAGCGTGGTGAGGGGGACCTCGACGGCCTCGGCGGTCTCGTCGCCCAGGGAAGGGTGAACGCGATTGTCGGCGCGGTTCGACCGGTGGCAGTAGAGAGTGATGCTGCCGGTATGGTCGCCCACCGCCGTCTGGTGGCTCTCGACGTTGGCACGCTTCGCCGTTCGCCCGGCCAGGATGCCGAAGCTCAGCGGGTCCGGCTCGAAGGCGTGGACGTGGCCCGCGGGCCCCACGAGGTCCGCCAGAAGCGTAGTGTAGAAGCCCAGGTTGGCTCCCACGTCGAAGACGACCATGCCGGGCTCGACCTGATCGGCGAAAAACCGCCGCTGCCGGGGCTCGGCGATGCGCTTGCCCCACAGGTAGAGAGCGGCATAGAGGGCGCGGGCCGGGCGCATCCCGCGCAGCGCCGGGGAGAGGAGCGCCCGGGTGACGATCCGGCCCAGGCCATGGGCCAGTGGATCGCTGTTCACGCCGCCCGCCGTTCGAGCACCACGTGGGCGAACATGGCCAGCCGGCCCGACCATGGCGACAGGAGCCCCTCGAAGGTCCGCCAGAGCGAATAGCTCGCGGCCGGCATGAAGGTGCGTAGGGAGACGCCGCCGGAGACCAGGTAGCGAAACGGCATGATAGGCGCGATCGAGTGGACTTGCCATTCGGGCGCCGCGCGCTGGAGCCGCGCCCGGTCGCGTTGGAAAAGGATCCAGGGGAGAGCGCCGTTGGCCGCCGAAAGCGGTCCGCCGGGGGCGATTTCCCAATCAGGCGCCTCGGGCAGGAACGCTTCATGGTGGAAATGGGTATAGATGAACCGCGACCACGGGGTGACCCACGGCTCGATCATCGCGACCACGCCGCCCGGCCGCACGCAGCGCGCCGCCTCTGCCAGGAAGTCGAGGGGCCGCGGCAGGTGGTGGAGAACGTTCGTCATCACGATCCCCCGCAGGGCGCCGGCGGCGAAGGGCAGCTCGAGCCCGCTGAGGACGACGTCGAGGCCGGGAGCGTAGAAGACCTCCGAGCGCACCAGACCTGGAACGAAGTCGGCCAGGAAGCCGGCGCCCGACCCCAGCTCCAGCACGCCTCCCGCGCCGCTCGGGAGCGAGGAGGCGAGAGACCGATACCAGTCCGCGTAGACGCGGCGCAGGAAAGGCTTCTCGGACAGAATCTGCCGGCGCATCTGGGTGGTCCGCGGATCGTCGATGTCGAGCCCCCGGGTGAGCGGATGCTCGAGCCAGCGCGCCATTTTTCCCATTCAATCGTCCATCAAATGAACTTGATCCGCCCGGCGGCGAAGGCGCACATCTTGAGCAGCAGCCAGCCGTGGATCCAGCGCTGGATGTTGGTGGTGCCGTACGTACGCTCGCGGTAGCGCACCGGCACCTCGACGATCTCCAAGCCGAGCTTGGCGGCGCCGAACAGCAAGTCGTAGTCGCCGAACGGGTCGAAGTCCCCGAAGTACGAGCGGTTGGCGGCCAGCGCCTCGTAGTCCGGGCGGCGCAACACCTTGGTGCCGCAAAGGGTGTCCTTCACCGGCTGCCCCAGGAGCCAGGAGAAGGCGAGGCTGAAGAACTTGTTGCCCAGCAGGTTGGCAAAGCGCATCGCCTCTTTTTCCATCGGGTAGACGAGCCGCACGCCGTTGACGAATTCGCCCGCGCCCGAGCGTAGGACCTCATAGAAACGGGGGAGATCCTCGGGTGGGACGGTCAAATCTGCGTCGAGGATCATCAGCACGTCGCCGCTCGCCTGGGCGAAGCCGAGCCGGACGGCGTCCCCCTTCCCCTTGCCGGTCTGGCGGAAAGCCCTGGCCCGCCGCTCGGGATGGGCCGCGATTTCGCGCTCGATGGCCGCCCAGGTGCCGTCCTGCGAGTGCCCCTCGACGAAGATCAGCTCCGTGCCGGCGCCCATCTCCGGCGTGCGCGCGAAGATGTTGGGGATGTTCCCCTCCTCGTTGCGCGCCGGCACGACCACCGAGACGACCGGCTCCTCCGGCAGGGGGCTGGGTTTCGGCCGAGCGACCAGGAAGTTGCTCAACGCTAGGTGGCGGAAGGGCCAGAAGCGGACCAGAAAACGATTGCACAGCGGCGCGATCCCGGGAAGGGAGATCGGCAGCAGGATCTCCTGCCACTGGCGGATGGTGTCGAACCCGGCCAGCCGCAGGAGGTTCTTGACGTCGGGCACCGTAAGCCAGTTCTGAAAAAGGATGGGCCGGGCAAGTCCGAGGCGTTGGCCAATGGCAAGCGGCAGCTCCCACAGGCGGCTGTAGAAGTTGACGATCACTCGCGTGCGCCGGGTGGTGAGCGGTGCGATCTGCGACAGTAGCTTCTGGACGTCCCAGGCGTCGTTGATCAGATCGGAGAGGATGACCACGTCGAAGGTCTCTCCGAGCCCGCCGCGCCCGCTGATACAGTGGGCGTCCGCTTCCAGGAAACGCAGTCCGGGGTATCGATCGGCGGCCCGCGCCACCATCTCGCCGGAGAAGTCGATGCCCACACCTACCGCCGGTTGGAGAGCTGCCAGCAGGTCCCCCGTGCCGCAGCCGAGCTCCAGCACCTTGAGGCCGGGCGGCACCAGATATCGGTAGATTCGTTCCAGGCGCCGATGGTAGGCGCCCGCCAGGCCGGCCCGGCGCCCCCAGCGGCTGGCAACTCCGTCCCAATGGGCGATCCGCTCCCGCCGGTACTGCTCCTCGGCCGGATCGCTGCGTGGCGCCTCCGCCGGCGTCAAGGGGTCGCCCCAGCCCGCACGAGCCGAAACCTGGTCTGTCCGAGCTTTCCCCAGGAAAGGCCCGGATCGGGATGAATCGCTTCGAGCATTATCACAACCGTCTCCTTGACACCCGGGCCGGCCGCTCCCAAGGGAACGTCGGCCCAGCCGCTTCCCGGCTCATCGGCCAGATCGTGACTGAAGGCCTGCACGCCGTTGATCTCCACTCTTTGGTTCATACGACCCGGCTGGCCGCCGGGAGCGTACGGATCAAAGACCTGGAGGGCAAGAGGGACAGATGCTCCAGCCCTTGCCAGCGTGCAGGACGCCGCGGCTGTTTCTCCCGGAGCGGGGTCCGGGTGGAAGGTCTCCAGGGTCGCCTCCCTATGGATCGCGATGGCGGCCAGCCGGCCGCGGTCGATGGTGCAGTGCAGCGACCCGCCGCCGCCTTGCGCGTTCAGGGCGAACTGATAGGTGCGTTGTGCGTCCACGTCATGCGCTTGCACCCAGGCAAGGCCAGGCGGCGCGAGAGTGGCGAGGGCGATTGCCACGGTGGCGCCGGCGCAGAGTGCGACGGCTGGCCGGCGGAAGGACCGCAGCCGCGCCGCCTCCCAGCAGCCGAACGCGATGACGAGGATCTGCAGCGCGGTCGCCGCCAGGAAATACCTCCCCTGGGAGACCGTGACGGCGTGCAGGGCGACCTTGAGGCCGATCGCCAAGACGAGGACGAGCACCGCCGAGCTTCGCCGCCAGGCCAGAAACACGGCGGCGAAAAACAGCGCCTGGAGGATGCCGAGCGCCACCCGGACGACGACGGCCGCGGGTATGGCGAAGGCCAGCGCCGCCGCGTGCCGGGTCGGGGGCAGGACCTCCGGAGCCAGGAGGCACCAATAGAAGTTTTCCGCCTCGCCCGCAATCAGGAAGTTGCCTGTGGCGGCGAGGATGCGCGCGGCGTGGAAGGCCGGCCTCCGTAGCGCTTCCCGCAAGGCCAGCCGCATCGCCTGCCGCCGCAGCGCTCCGACGTCTTCCAGGAGAGCGGGCTCGACCGCGGCGATGAAAGGGAGCGGGTCCGCCCAGGCGTTCGCCGTGGCGCCGGGAATGTACGCTCCCAGGATCGCCGCTCCCGAGTGCTCGGAGGTGAGGGCGAAGCGGCCCGTCGCAACTTGGCGTTGCGTCGCCATGAGGAGAAGTGGCAGACCCGCCGCCAGGGCGCAGCTGGCAAGACTCTGCCAGCGCCGCCCCTCGCGCGAGGCGAAGCCCGCCGCGGCGAAGAGCAGGGGGAAGAGCACTACCAGCATCTCTTGCCGCATCGACACACCGACCGCGTAGAGCAGGCCCGCGGCCGCGGGTGTCGACCGGCCCGGGGCGATCAGCGACCGCGCGGCGAGCGCTCCCAGGGCGACGACCGGCGGGAGGACCCAGTTGTCCTGGGCGACGACTCCGGAGAAGATGCTCTGACCGGGCCAGAGCGCCAGCGCCGTCCCCGCCAGGAGGCGCACCCACAGGGGGAGCACCCCGCGCCAGATGGCGAAGGGAAGGATGGGCGTCAATCCGGTCACCACTGCGGTCGCCAAGCGGGCCGTGGTCTCCGGGCTGTCCGGTACGATCCGCAGGATCAAGGAGAGCAGCACCGGCAGACCGGGGCTGAGGTTCGTCCAGTAGAACCCTCCGGGTGTCAGGGAGCGGTCCCGCATCAGGAGGCTGAAGTCGAGCAGCGCCTTGAAGTCGGAGACGGGCAGGACCGGGAAGGCCGTGACGAAGGTGAGCCGTGGCGCCAGACCCAGCGCCAGCAGCAGGGCCAGGGCGAGCCCCTCCCGCCACGGCCTTGACTCGGCCGTTCCTTCGATGCTCTGCTCTCGAAGACTCATCCGCGGTCTAGCATCTCAAACTCGGACATGACAGACCAAATGGAAGGCTCGAGCGAGCCCGCCGGCGCGACGGCGGCCCGCCGGCTTCGGGAGCGGCTTCCGGACGTTCTGACCGCCGCCGTGGCCTTCGTCGTCTGGCGCATTTTCTTCCCCGGCCTGATGTCGGCGGATTCCATCATCCAGTATGGGCAGGCCGTCACCGGCCGCTTCAACGACTGGCAGCCGCCCCTGATGGC
>DATIOS010000103.1:0-4024 GCA_035472915.1 Thermoanaerobaculia bacterium | reverse complement strand
CGCCGTCACCGGCCACCCCTTCCCCGGCCCGGCCATCGTCGGCCGGTCCGCTGCGCTCGTCCGTTCGGCGGGTCGCCACCTTCTTCTTGTCGGGAGCGAGGACCATCGTCATGTTCCGGCCGTCCAGGCGCCCCTGGGTCTCGACCTTCCCCACCTCGGCGACGTCCTCGGCGATGTGGTCGAGGATCTTGGCGCCGAGCTCGGGGTGGAACACCTCACGGCCTCTGAACATGATCGTGACCTTGACCTTGTGACCCTCGGAGAGGAACTCCGCCACCTTCCTGGTCTTGGTGTCGAAGTCGCCGACGCCGATCTTGGGTCGGTACTTCATCTCCTTGACCGAGACGTTGGACGCCTTCCGGCGGGACTCCTTGGCCCGCTGCTTCTCCTCGTACTGCCACTTCCGGAAGTCCATGATCCGGCACACCGGCGGCGTGGCCAACGGGGCCACCTCCACCAGGTCCAGATCGCTCTCCTGGGCCAACTTCAAGGCGTCCGGCAGCGGCACGATGCCGACCTGCTGGCCGTCCTGGCTGATGAGGCGGACCTCACGGGCGCGAATGCGGTCGTTGATCCGGTGCTCGTTGGCCGTGGCTATGGTCGATCACTCCTGCGCAATGGGCTGCTCCTCCCGGGAAACGATGATGCGGACGCCGAGCACCAAGCCGACGTCCCACCGCCCGTTGCCGTCGTGCTCGATCCCAGGGATCGACGACGGCGGGAGCGTGGGCCCGCGTTTCGACCTGCGCGATTTCCACGACAAGGTGCTCGGCAGTGGCTCGGTGCCACTGGACGTCTTGGAAAAGAACATCAATGCCTGGATCGCGGCGCGGCAGAAAGGGGAGGCGGCGACACGGTAAGCGAGCAAGGCTACTTGAACCACCCGACCACCGTCATCACGATCAGCGCCAGCGACAGCGCGCTCACCACCAGGGCGATTCCCCAGGCGATGAGGTTGTAGAGCTTGCCGTTGACCTGATTGCCCATGATCTCGGGATCGTTCACCAGCCGCAGGATGGCGAAGAGCTCGACGGGCAGCAGCAGGCCGTTGAGCACGTAGACGCCGACCAGCACCTGGATGAGCGGCAGCCCCGGGATGAGGGCGATGGCCGCGCCCAGCACAATGAGGCCGGTGAACGTCCCCATGAAGATCGGCGCCTCGGCCCACGAGCGCGAGACGCCGCGCTCGAAACCCAGGGCCTCGCTCAGCATGTAGGTGGTGGCGAGCGGCAACACGCCGGCCGCCAGCAGCGAGGCGCCCAGCAGCCCGAGGGCGAAGAGCACACCGGAGTAGTGGCCGGCGATGGGCTCCAAGGCCCTGGCGGCGGCAGCCGCCGTGTCGACCCGGATTCCTTTGGGGAAAAGCGTCGCGGCTGTGGCGATGAGAATGAAGACCGCCACCGCTCCCGAGAACACCGTACCGACGATGACGTCGAAGCGGGTATAGCGGTAGTCCTCGACGGTGACGCCCTTCTCGACCACGGACGATTGGGCGTAAAGCTGCATGTAGGGCGAGATCGTGGTGCCGATCAACGCGATCAACAGGCTGAAGTAGCCCGCGTCCATCCGCAGATGAGGCTGGAAGGTCCCTACCGCCACCGCTCCCCAATTGGGTTTGGCGAGAAACGCCGCCCCGATGTAGGCGAAGAAGACCAGCGACAGGACGAGGAATATCCGTTCCACCCAGCCGTAGGACCCGCGGGTCACCAGCACCCACACGAAGACGGCGGCGAGCGGCACGGCGATGTAGCGGCTGACGCCGAAGAGCTCGCTGGCGGCGGCAATACCGATGAATTCGGAAACGATGATCCCGACGTTGGCGATCAGCAACGTCAACAGGATGAGAGTGGTCTGGCGCAGGGTGAACGTCTCCCGCACCAGGTCGGAGAACCCCTTGCCGGTGACGGCTCCCAGCCGGGTGCTCATCTCCTGGACGACGTAGACGAAGATGGAGACCAGCACCAGCGCCCACAGCAGCTCGTAGCCGTAGGAGGCGCCGGCCGAGGCATAGGTGGCGATGCCGCCGGCATCGTTGCCGGCGCTGGCGGCGAGCAGGCCGGGACCAAGGGCCAGCAGGTAGGGCCAGAGGCGCTTGCGCATCAGGCGAAAGTCCGGCCGCCCCGGCGTTGCCAGATCTCGGGCAGCAGCACCGCGAGAGCGTCATCCACGGTCACGATACCCAGCAGGTGCCGCTCTTCGTCGAGCACCGGCACGGCGAGCAGGTTGTACTCGGCGAGGATGTGCGCGGCGCTCTCGGCACGGTCCTCCGGTCCGACGGAAGGAAGGTCCTCGTCCATCACCTCGGTCACCGGCGTCGCCGGATCGCTGAGGATGAGCGTGCGCAGGCGCACCAGGCCGCGCAGGGTGCCTGGGTCCTCCAGTGCCACGACGTAGACGGCCAGCAGTGGATCGGGAACCTCCTCGAGCGAGCGGATCAGGGCCAGGCCTTCGCCCACCGTCGTGTTTTCGAGGACGCGCACGAAATCAGTGGTCATGATGCGGCCGGCGCTGTCCTCGTCGTATTCGAGCAGCGCCTGGACGTCGGCTGCTTCCTCGGGCTCCATGCGCGCCAGGAGCTGCTCGGCAACCTCCTCGTCGAGATCCTCGAGGGCGTCGGCCGCGGCGCCGGGCGCCATCTCTTCGAGGATGTCGGCGGCCCGCTCCTGGTCCATGCCCTCGAGCAGATCGGCGAGGCGCTCGTCGCTGACCTCTTCCAGGGTTTCGGCGGCGGTTTCCTCGTCGAGGGCGGCGACGATCTCGGCGCTCTCGCGATACGAGAGGGCGTCGACGATACGGGCGAGGTCCACAGGGTGAAGCTCGGCCAGGCGGTCGTACGAAACTTTGAGCTGCACCGGGGCGGTGCTGGCGAGGTATTGGACGTCCGCCCAATCCACGATCTGGCGGCCGGCGACGCGGCCGGCCAGGGCGCGGGGGCCCAACCGGCGCAGCAGCGCCTGGGGGCTGATGTCCACTCCCACGACGCGGTAGCCGCCCTCGATCTCGGTGAGCTGCACGTCGTTGACGCGGACGATTCGCCGGCCGGTGATGTCGATGAGCTGATGGTCGAGCACGTCGCGGCGCAGCAACACCTCGCCGGCGCGGCGGGCGAAAGGCTGCAGGTCGACCGTCGACGAGGAGAGTCGGGCCGAGCCGTTCAGCTTCTGCAGCAGGTGGGAGGAGACGAAGAAGCGGCGCCGCCTATCGCGTACGACCAAGCCGCTGATCGGCGGATAGCGGTCGTCGCCCATGCGGACGATGACGTCCTCGATGCGGCCGATGGGCTCGCCAGCCTTGCCCTCGACGGGCCGGTCCACGATCGATGTCAGGAAGAACATCGCCCCGCCTCCATGAGGTGACTGCCAGGACTCCGGGAACGCGCGGGAGCGGGAGGCGGTTACGACGGACTCCCCGACAGGATTTCCCGCGGCGCCCATCATAACCGCCTGCGTCTAGTCGTTGAGCAGGAAGGTCAGTTTCATGTCGACTCGATAGCCGACGATCTTGGAGTTGTCCACCAGCACCTGCTGCTCCTGGATCCAGGCGCTCTTGATGTTCTTCACCGTCTTGCTGGCGCGCTTGATCCCTTCGCGGATGGCGTCGTCGAAGCTGGTCGGCGACTGCGAGCTGATCTCGATGACTTTGGCTACGGACATGGCATCTCCTCCTTGGGTTCCCTGTCTTGTATCACCTTTGAAGGTCCCACCGTCGTGCGGGGCCTCGCGCGTGAAGATGGCGTATCCTCCAGGAGGCGGGAAACACGGAGGTGCACCGATGAAAGAGACCGCAGAAGAGGAGCTGGATAGCAAGACGACGCCGTTCGGGCGGCTGGCTGAAAAGCTCGGCGTCACGGCCCGGGCAGCCACCGTTTTTGGCGAGGCTGTCGAGCGCGACGGTATGACGGTGATCCCGGTGGCCAAGGCGCGTCGGGGCCTGGGCGGCGGCAGTCTATAAGGCCACCGTCGCTCCCAGCGGCGCCGTGAGCCTCGCTCTCGTCACTCCGGACCGAGGCGTCGCGTGCAACCCG
>DATIOS010000102.1:0-3868 GCA_035472915.1 Thermoanaerobaculia bacterium | reverse complement strand
GCGATCCCGTTCGCGCTCACCGGCGGCAACCTCCTGCTCTGGGCCCTCCACGCCGCCGCGATGCACTACGGCTGGAAGACCGAATTCCATCTCAGCGTGGCGGTCTGGGTCGGCTACATCGCCCTCTTCGGCACGGCGGTGCAGACCGCGGTCGTGATGGTCGTCTACCTCGAAGAGGCCCTGCACCGCAAGGCGGCCGAGGGTGAGCTCACGCGGGAGAGCATTCGGGAAGCGGCGATGGAAGGCGCGGTCCTCCGCCTACGCCCCAAGCTGATGACGGTTTCGACGGTGATCGCGGGGTTGCTGCCGATCCTATGGTCCACAGAGACCGGCTCAGAAGTTGCGAAACCGATCGCAACGCCGGTGCTGGGCGGCATGCTCTCGTCCCTTGTCCACGTGCTCATCGTGACCCCAGTAATTTGGACGATGATCAAAGAATGGGAGCTGCGGGATGCCAAAAACGGCCGGTGAGCCGGGGCATTTGATTCGTGGCACCAGAGGTGCTACGGTACGCGACATGCCTAGAGAACTCCCGAAGAACATCGAGCGGACGTACTCCGAAATGCTTCGTTTCCGGGTGACGCCGGAACACGCCGCGTTGATCCGGCAGGCGGCAGACAGTGTCGCCCGTCGCAAGGGAACAGGCGATTTGTCGGCCTGGGTCAGGGAAACGCTGGTGGCCGCTGCCCGCAAGGAGTTGGCCAAGGACGGCAAAGGCAAGTCGGGAGACTGATCCCGTTCAGCCTCTTCCCCGGCAAGCCGCTTGGGGAGCTTACCGGCCGGCGAGCCGCGCCACCGCGGCGATGAGCTCGGATGGATCGACGGGCTTCGCGAGGTGGGTTTGGAAGCCAGCCTCCAGCGCCTGCTGTCGATCCTCCGCGCGAGCGTAGGCAGTCAGCGCGGCGGCCGGAACCGTGCCCCCGTGGGCTGGAGGGCGGGAGCGCACCTTGCGGATGAACGAGTAGCCATCCTCGAACGGCACGCCGATGTCGGAGACGAGGACGTCCGGCACGGTGGCGTCAAACGAGGCCAGGGCCTCGGGCACCGAGGCGAAGGCCGACACCGCGGCGCCGCACTGCTTCAAGGCCATCACCAGCAGATCGCGGCTGTCGTCGTCATCCTCCAGCAGCAGCACGTGGAGGTCCTTGAGCAGGTCTGGAAGGTTCCATACACCCTGCGAATGCGGCCCTGACCGCAGCTCTGGAACCTGCTCGTCCGTGCCCGCGCCACGCAGCGGCACACTGACGCGGAAAGTCGTCCCTTTCGCCTCCCCCGGGCTTTCCACCTCCACCGTGCCGCCGTGGAGCTCCAGCAGGTGGCGCACGATGGAAAGCCCCAGTCCGAGCCCGCCCTGGGAGCGTGTGAGCGTGCTCTCGGCCTGGCGAAAGCGGTCGAACACGTAAGGGAGAAAATCGGGGCGAATGCCGATTCCCGAATCCTGCACCTCGATGACGGCGTGGTGCCGCGACTCCGCGAGACGGACTTCCACCCGGCCGCCGCGGGGAGTGAACTTGAAGGCGTTGGAAAGCAGGTTCCAGACCACCTGCTGCAGGCGGTCGCTGTCGCCCAGCACGGGGCTCGCGAGCGGCGCCAGGGAGAGCACGAGCTCGATCGCCTTGGCATCCGCCGCCGGCCGCAGGCTGTCGAGGGCGGCGTCGATGATGCGGGCCAGCTCCACCGGCTTGAGCTCGAGGCGAAGCTTGCCGGTGATGATGCGCGAGACGTCCAGCAGGTCGGCGATGAGCTGAGCCTGCGATCGAGCATTGCGCTCGATGGTCTCCAGCGCCCGGGCGCCGGCCGCGGCGTCCAGCTTGCCCGTGCGCAACACCTGCACCCAGCCCAGAATGGCGTTGAGCGGCGTGCGCAGCTCGTGGGAGAGCGTGGCGAGGAACTCGTCCTTCATGCGGTTGGCCTCTTCGGCCTGCTGGCGCGCCGCCTGCTCGAGGACGAGCAGCCGGGCCCGCTCCTGCTCCGCCCACTCCCGAACCCGGATCTCCTTCTTCAGCTCCTGGTTGGCCACCGACAGCTCGGCGGTGCGGCTCTCGACCAACACCTCGAGCTCGTCGTACATCGTCTGCAACGCCTCGTTGGCCTGTCCAAGCTCGGCGGTGCGCTCCTCGATCTTGCGGCGCAGGCTCACCTTCTCGATGGCGTTGTGCACCGCGTGTTGCAGCCGGTCGCGGGAGACGGCGCCTTTGAGCAGATAGTCCATGGCGCCGCCCTTCATCGCTTCCACCGCCACGGCCTCGTTGCCCTGGCCGGTGAGGACGATGACCGGCAGCAGCTTCTGCTTCGCCAGCCGCGAGAGGAACTCCAAGCCGTCGACGTCCGGCAGCTTGTAGTCGAGGAGCAGGCAGTCGGGCCGCTCCTCCTCGGCCAGCCGCAGCCCCTCTTCTCCCAGCTCCGCTTCCAGGAACTCGTAGTCGTGCTCGGGGTCCTGGCCCAGCATGCGCTTGTAGACCTCCCGGTCCTCCGGGCTGTCGTCGACGATCAGGACGCGGCAGGGCGGATCGACGCTCATGCGGATCACGTCACCTTGGGCAGGATGACGACCTCGAACCAGTAGTCGTTGAGGCGTTCGATGGCTTTCATGAAGCCCTCGAGGTCCACCGGTTTCTGAACGTAGCTGTTGGCGCCGCAGCGGTAGCAGGCCTCGACGTCCCGCTCGTCTTTGGAGGTGGTGAGCACGATCACCGGGATCTGCTTCAGGAGCGGATCGTGCTTGATCTCGGCGAGCACTTCCCGGCCGTCGGTGCCCGGCAGGTTGAGGTCGAGCAGGATGACCCCCGGCCGCGGGGCTTTTTCCGGCTCGGCGTAGCGGCCCCGATGGCGGAGATAGTCGAGCGCCTCGTCACCGTCGGCACAGCGAAAGATTGGGTTTTTGAGCCCCGACCGCCGGAAGGCGCGCTCGGTGGTTTCAAAATCCTCCGGACTGTCCTCGACCAGGAGGATGGGCTGACTGAGCGTTTCAGGCACTTACATCTCCTCTTGCAGCGTGAAGTAAAACGTCGTCCCCTCACCGGGCGACGACTGGATCCAGATTCGGCCATGATGCCGTTCCACGATCTTTTTGACAATGGTCAGCCCGGCGCCGGTGCCGCCGCCGAACTGGTCGCGGCCGTGCAGGCGCTTGAAAATGCGGAACACGGCATCGTAGTGCTTCTCGGGAATGCCGACGCCATTGTCGCGGACGTAGAAGACGGGCGGACCTTCGTCCGTTGATGAGCCGTTCCTCGTCGTACCGATCTCGATCCATTTCTGCGGCTTGTCGTTGTATTTCATCGCGTTGACGACAAGATTGGAAAAGATTTCCCCGACCCGCGCCCGGTCGGCGCGCACTCTCGGCAGCGGCCGCGGCAGGCGGATCTCGACTTTCTCTTCCTGGAGTGTGATGGCGAGGGAGTCCAGCACCTCGGCGACGATCTCGTTCAAGTCCACCCGGTCGATCGCCAGATCGACGCGGCCCAGGCGGGAGAACTGGAGGAGAGAGTCGATGAGGGTCTCCATGCGGCGGCTCAGGCGAATCAGGGTTTCCAACTTGGAGCGCCCGTCGCCGGCGAGCTTGTCGGCGTAGTCCTCGAGCAGGAAGTTGGAGAAGTTGTGAATGCCGCGCAGGGGCTCCTTGAGGTCGTGGGAGGCGATGTAGGCGAAGTCGTCCAGCTCCTTGTTGCTCTGGAAGAGCTCCTCGTTGCGCCGCGCCAGCTCGCGCGTACGCTCGTCGACCCGCTGCTCCAGATCCTCCTTGGCATCCAGAAGCGCGGAGTCGCGCGTTTGAATCTGGATCAGCATCCGGTTGAAGGCTTCCACCAGCTGGCCAAGCTCGTCGTCACCCCGCTTTTCGGCCCGCAGCGAGTAGTCCTGCTGCTCG
>DATIOS010000101.1:0-4323 GCA_035472915.1 Thermoanaerobaculia bacterium | reverse complement strand
GGCAAGGACATCGGCGTGCAACTGGTGCAATCGGGCGGAGCGTTCTGCATCGCCTCTTCCGGAGATACCGCCTTGGCGCTCGCTCGGCGTGGATTTCAGGTCACGGCCGTCGACGTCAATCCGGCGCAGATCGAATATGCGCGGGCCAGGGCGGCAGGCGCGTTACCCGGCCCCGGCGTCGTCGACCGGCAGCAGTCCATGGCGCGGAAGCTTCTGCCCTGGCTCGGGCTGCGCAGGCTGGATCTACGCGAGTTCCTCCTCCTCGGCGTGCTCGCCGAGCAGACGGCCTTCTGGCACCAGCGGCTCGACAACCTCCGCCTGCGGGTGCTGCTGCGACTCGGCTTGCACAAGGCCCTGCTGCGGTTGACGCATGACCCCAGCTTTGTCAGTTTCGTTCCGAACCGCTTCGATCTGGTGATCCTGGGCCGCTTGGAACGCACCTGGGCGAACCATCCGAACCGCGAGAATCCCTACGCCTGGAGGCTGCTGATAGGCGAAGACCCGCCGGGAGTTGAAGCGGGCGAAAAGGATATCGAAACACCCCCCGAGGTCGAATTTCTCTGCGCCGATGCCGCCGAATATCTGGCGAGCGGCCCGCCCGGACGCTTCGATGGATTTACCCTATCGAACGTCCTGGACGCCGCGCCTCCGGCCTACGGCGAGCGCCTGATGGCCGCCGGCCGGCACGCCGCCGCGCCGGGAGCCGTGATGGTCTTGCGCAGCTTCGGCGAGCCACGCAACGCCCGAGCCGCCGAATGGGCGGCGCGCGACCGCTCGCCGCTGTGGGGATCGATTGAGGTGACTGAGATAGACTGAGAAGCAAATGCTCCACCTTCTCAGGCGGCACCCGTTGCCGGTTCGTGCCTTCTTCCGGCACTGCCTGGTGCTTACGTATGCCTTCCCGGAGCGGGTGCTCCTCCCGCTGTTGCCGCCGGGTCTGACGCTCGATACCTACCAGGGCCTTGGGTTCCTGGCCATTGCCATGGTGCAGACGGAGGGGCTGCGGCCGGTGGGCGTTCCGGCAGCTTTAGGTCAGGATTTCTTTCTCACCGGATACCGCATCTTCTCGCGTTTCAGGACGGCGGCGGGCCGGTCGCTGCGCGGTCTGCGCATCTTGCGCAGCGACACGGATCGCGAGCTCATGGTGCTCGCGGGAAACGCGCTAACCCACTATCACTATGTGAAATGCGACGCTCGGGTTGAGGAAAAGGCAGGCAGCCTGGAGGTGCGAATCCAAACCGGCGGCGAGGCAGATCTGTACGTGATCGCGGACCTCGCCGGCAAGCCCGCTCCGTTGCCCGCGTATTCTCCCTTTCCGAATCTCCAGGAGGCCCGAAAATTCGCGGGGCCGCTTCCCTTCACTTTCGATTACGAGGCGGAGACGCACTCGATCGTACGCATCCAGGGGGTGCGGCGGCAGTGGAATCCGGAACCGGTCGCTGTCGAAGTGCGCGAATGCACCTTCCTCTCGCATCCGCCGTTCGACCGCGAACGGGCAGTGCTCGCCAGTGCGTTCCACCTCCAGGATGTGCCCTACCGTTGGGAGCGGGGAATCTGTGAGGCGCTGCCTGCAGGAGAGAAGGCGTGACCGCTGTCTCCGCACCACAAGCGCCTCACAGCAGGTACCACGGCCTGCTCCAGATCCTGCACTACAACCTGCCGATGTTTGCGAAGACCGGCGTTGCCGCGCTGGCGGCGATCGTCGCCGTGGCCGTATTGCCGCTCCCTCGGCCGCTCGCCGTCCTCGTTTTGACCGGAATCGCGGCGGCCCTGCTGTGGTCGGCCTCCTCGCTCCTGGTCTCTCATTGGATCTACGACCTTTCGCCTCTCAGCCGCTGGGACTGGCTCGCCGGCATGCTTCCGGCAGCGCCACGGCATTGGGCGAGCCTTCATGCCGGGCTCGACGAGACCTTCGGCGCCCTGGCACGGATTTTCCCCACGACCACTGCGGAAGGCGCGGTCCTCGACTTTTTCGACGCGGCGGAGATGACGGAGCCGTCGATCGTCCGGGCGCGGAAGCTGGCGCTCGATCAGGCTGCCACGCCGGCCGACTTCCGCGCGCTGCCGCTCGCCGACGGCTCGCAGGACGCGATCTTTCTCATTTTCGCCGCTCACGAGTTGCGCCGGCCGGAATCGCGCCGCCGCTTTTTCCTGGAGATCGCCCGCGCGCTCACTCCTGGCGGCCGGGTCGTGCTCGTCGAGCATGTGCGGGATGGTTGGAACTTCCTCGCCTTCGGGCCGGGGTTCCTCCACTTTCTTCCCCGCCATGAATGGCTGCGCCTCGCCGCCGCGGCGGACCTCGCCGTGCGTAAGGATTTCCGTATCACTCCATTCGTCGCCGTCCTGGTGTTGGAGAAAAGATCATGAGTCTCGAGCTTCACCTCCGCATCGCCGGCGCCTTGCTGCTCGTGCTCGCCGCGGCCCATGTCTTCTTTCCGAAGCAGCTCGGCTGGAAGGAGGACCTTGCCAAGCTGACTTTGCTCAACCGTCAGATTTTCCTCGTCCACGTCGGCTTCATCATGCTGATCCTGATCCTATTCGGCGTGCTGGCCCTCGGCTTCGCCGCCGACCTCGTGGCGCCCTCACGGCTGGCGGCGGCGGTGCTCGGCGGGCTCACCCTGTTCTGGGGATTGCGCCTGATCACTCAACAATTCATTTACGACCGCAGACTCTGGCGCGGCAACCGCCGCAACACGATTCTCCACATCCTCGCCTCGCTGCTGTGGCTCTATCTAACCGCCGTCTTTGGGTGGGGCTGGTGGCGGCAGATGGCAGCGTCCGTCAGCGCCTGGCGGACATAGGACTCTACCCCGCCAATCGGATTCTCCTGATCTGCCTCAGCTCCTCGGCTTCAGCGATGCTCGCCTGATAAAGATCCCAGCGGAGTTGTAGATTCATCCAGAAATCCGCAGACGTGCCAAAGAACTTCGCCATTCGAAGCGCTGTGCTTGGCGTCATGCCCCGCTTTCTGTTCACCAACTCATTGATCCTTTGGTAGGGGACATGGATACCTTCCGCGAGGTGCCGCTGCGTCAGAGCCATCGGCTTTAGAAACTCCTCGAGCAGCATCTCGCCTGGATGGGTCGGCTCACGATGTGTCGGTACGCGAATCATAATCACCTTGCCCTATGGAGAAAGGTCCTGCTAATGGTAGTCAACGATTTCTATCTTGTCAGGCCCCGAATCAGTCCACACAAAGCAGACCCGGTACTGCTCGTTGATTCGGATGCTCACCTGTCCTGCCCTGTCGCCTGATAGGTGCTCCAAGCGATTGCCTGGGGGAATGCGTAGCTCGTCCAGACTTTGGACGGAGTCCAGTTGATCCAGTTTGCGGGCCGCCACAGCCCAGAGGCCTTGAGGACATCTACGCCGGGCCTCCTTCGTGTTTTGTCCGTTAAAGATCTCCTCGGTTCCACGGTCCTTGAACGACCGAATCATCGACTCACGATAGCACGGCTACCATGCTACGTCCAACCAACCCGAGCCTACTCGTACCGCAACGCGTCGATCGGATCCAGCCGCGACGCCTTACGGGCCGGGTAGAAGCCGAAGAAGACTCCGATGGCGGCGGCGAAGCCGAAGGCCATGGCGACGGAGGCGGAGCTCACCTGGGTCGGCATGCCGGCGAAACGGGTGACGAGGTAAGGCGCCAGGACTCCCAGGCCCACGCCGATAGCGCCGCCGACGACCGACAGGGCGATTGCCTCGAGCAGGAACTGGATGAGGACGTGCCGGCCCTTGGCGCCGATCGCCAGGCGGATGCCGATCTCGCGCGTGCGCTCGGTCACCGAAACCAGCATGATGTTCATGATGCCGATGCCGCCCACCAGCAGCGAGATGGCGGCCGCCGAACCCAGGAGGATCGAAAGGGTTTTCGAGGTTTGCTCCGAGGTGGAGGCGATCTCTTCCTGGGAGCGCATGTTGATGTCGCTCTCCTGGCCGGGCGGAATGCGGTGGCGCTGGCGCATGAGGGAATCGATCTCGGTCTGCGCTTCCTTCACTTCGGCGGCGGAACGGGCCGAGATGTAGATCATGTTGATGCGCGGCGAACCCAGGAGCTGCTTCATCACCGTCGTGTAGGGAGCGATGATCTGATCGTCCTGGTCCTGTCCCATCATGTTGCCGCCCTTGCGCTCCAGGACGCCCACGACCTTGAACGGAACTTTCTTGATGCGGATCGTCGAACCCACGGCGTCGCCGCTGGGAAACAGGTTCTGGGCCACCGTGGCGCCAAGGACGCAGACCTTGCTCGAGGTACGCACGTCGACATCGGTGAAGAAATCGCCATCAGCTACGTTCCAGGCCCGGATGAACGGCCATTCC
>DATIOS010000100.1:0-5446 GCA_035472915.1 Thermoanaerobaculia bacterium | reverse complement strand
TACCTGGTGAAGATCAAGAAGGACGGCATGCACGAGCTCAAGCTCGCCGTCGAAGCCAGCGCTGCCGCGGGAACCACCCCCATCACCGCGCAGCTTCGGGCGCGCGCCGCCGAGCAGATCGACGCCGGCGACCTGCGGGTCGTGCGGGTGCGCGAGGCCATTGCCTTCCGCGTCCGGCCGCCGATGGCCGAAGTGCTGGTGGACGGCCAGCCGGCGGGGCCGGCCCGGCGCTTCAGCGGCGGTATCCTGCGCCACAAGGAGTGGCTGAAGCTGTCGCAGGGCAAGCACCGGATATCGCTCGTGGCCCCGGGCCACCGCCGCCAGGACATCCTGGTGGAAGTCATGCCGACGGCCGAGAACGACCGCGAGCGCATCGATATCGATTTGACGCAGGGAGGTGGCGGTGATTAGAAGCGGTCCGCGCCCGATGGCAGCGCAAGCGCCGGGTCATCATTCTGCCATCCTCGAGGCGCCGACTCGCCTCAAGTCGCTGCCGGGCCAGATCCGGTTGGAGCGCCTGGACAACGGCCTGACCGTCTGCCTGCTCACCAACCGCCAGGCGCCGGTCGTGACCTCGGCTCTCTTCTACCGCGCCGGCACCCGCGATGAGCCCGCCGGCCACGGCGGCGTCGCCCACTTCCTCGAGCACATGATGTTCAAGGGCACGACGCACTATGGGCCGGGAGAGATCGACCGCATCACCCAGGCCCTCGGCGGCGTCAACAACGCCTTCACCAGCCACGACGGCACGGCCTACTACTTCAACTTCGCCGCCGACCGCTGGACCGAGGCGCTGAAGATCGAGAAGGACCGGATCGAGTGCCTCACCCTCGACGCCGAGCAGGTGGCGAGCGAGCGCCAGGTGATCCTGGAAGAGATCGCCATGTACGAGAGCGAGCCGTGGGACTCGCTGGAGATGGCCGTTCACGAGCGCCTGTTCGACGGCCACGCCTATGGCCGGCCGGTGCTCGGCACGCGCGACGAGCTGCTGGCCACCGGCGGCAAGGCCCTGCGTGATTTCCATAGCCGTTTCTACCGCCCCGACAACGCCGTGCTGGTGGTGGCGGGCGATCTCGGGGACGACGCGCTGGACGCCGTCGAGCGTACGCTGGGAACCCTGCCGGCGGGAGCGGCGCCGCGCCGCGGTCCGACGCCGGCGGACGTGCTGCCTTCCTCCCTGGTGCGCCTGGAGCGCCGCAAGGGCGAAGTGGCCCGCATGCTCATCGCCCTGCCCGCGCCCGCCGGCTCGCATCCCGATCATCCAGCCCTGCGCCTGGCTTCGACCCTGTTGGGCGACGGCCGCACCAGCCGCCTCCAGCACGCCCTGGTGGAGGACGAGCAACTGTGCGTCTGGGCCTCGGCCGACCTCTCCGAGGGACTGGACGCCAGCTTGCTGAGCTTCGCCGCCGAGGTGGTGCCCGGCGTCGAGCCGGCCCGCGTCGAGGCCCGCGTCCTGGAGCTGATCGCCGAGGTCCGCAGCCGGCCCCCGGACGAGGAAGAGCTGGAGCGCTGCCGGCAGATGGCCGCCGCCGACTGGGTGTTCGGCCACGAGAAGGTGCACCAGCAGGCCGTCTCGGCGGGCCTGGCCATGGCGATCTTCGATCTCGAGCACCTCGACCGCCACCTGGATCAGATCCTCGCCACCGGCACCGACCGGCTGCTCGAAGTCGCCGACCGCTACCTCCGCCCCGAGCGCGGCGGCGTGGTGGGCTGGTCGCTGCCGAGGTGAGGCCCAAGCTCTGGAGGGAAGCCCGATGATCCTCACCGAGGAGCGGATCAGCGACGAACAGATCGTTCGCTGGCGCCGGGACACGCCCGGCTGCGCCCGGCGTCTTCACCTCAACAACGCCGGCTGCGCGCTGCCTCCCAGGACGATGACCGAGGCCGTCGCCGCTCACCTCGAGCGCGAGGCCGAGATCGGCGGCTACGAGGCCGCGGACGAGGCGAAGCCGCGCGTCGAGGAGGCCTATGAGCATGTAGCCCGCCTCCTCGGCTGTGCTCCCCGCAACGTCGCCATCGTGGAGAACGCCACCGTGGCCGTCTCCCAGGCCCTCTCCGCCTTCGACTTCGAGCCCGGCGACGTGCTGGTGACCACCCGCGGCGACTACACCTCGAATCAGTTGATGTACCTGGCTCTCGCCCGCCGGCGGGGCATCGAGGTGCTGCGGGCCGCCGAGCTGCCGGCCGGGGGCGTGGATCCCGGCTCCGTGCGCGAGCTTGTCCGCCATCCCCGCTGCCGGGTGGTGTCCCTCACCTGGATTCCCACCAACTCCGGCCTCGTGCAGCGGGCGGAAGAGGTAGGGGAGATCTGCCGCGAGGCGGGAGTGCCCTATCTGGTGGACGCCTGCCAGGCCGTGGGCCAGATGGAGGTGAGCCCGGGCCGCCTGTGCTGCGACTACCTGGCGGCCACGGCGCGGAAGTTCCTGCGCGGGCCGCGGGGCATCGGCTTCCTTTACGTGTCGGATCGTGCCCTGGAACGCGGCGACTACCCGCTGGGCGTCGACATGGGCGGCGCGTTTCTCACCGGCACCGACTGTTTCGAGCTGGTGGACGGCGCCGGCCGTTTCGAGAACTGGGAGTTCGCCTACGCCCTGGTGCTGGGCCTGGGCGAAGCGGCCCGTTACGCGGTCGAGGCCGGCGTCGAGCGATGCGGCCGGCGGGCCGCGGAGCTGGCGGCCTATATCCGTGAGAGACTGGCCGCCGTGCCCGGCGTGCAGGTGGCGGACCGCGGCGAGCGGCTGGGCGCCATCGCCACCTTCGTGATCGACGGCTGGGCTGCCCCGGACGCCGTCCAGCGCCTGCGGGCGATCGGCATCAATACCAGCTCCGCCACAGTGGGTTACGGCCCGCTCAACACCCCCGGTCCGGGAACGATCACGGCGATCCGTATTTCGCCTCACTACTACAATACGCGCGACGAGGTGGAGACCGCCACGGCGGCAATCGCCGAGCTGGCGAGAGAGAGGTGACGGTGGAACGAGATCGCCAGGGACCTCGGGTGCGGGTGCGGCGGGTGGAAGGCGCTCCGGTGGTGGCCGTCCGGCTCACCCTCCAGGCCGGCGCGCGGCAGGAGATCCTCCCCGGTCAGTCGCTGGTGACCGGCCGCATGCTCGCCGAGGGAACAAGAAGCCGCGACTGGCGGCGCATCGCCGAAGACGCCGAGAACAAGGGGATGTCGCTCGAAAGCTCCGGCAACTTCGAGTCCATCGGCGTTTCCGTCGACGCCCTGGCCCAGGATTGGGAGCTGGCGCTGGAGTGGGCCGCCGAAATCCTGCTCGATCCCGTGTTCCCCGCCGACCGCTGTGCCTGGACGGCCAAGCAGGCCGCGGCCGAGCTCGAGAGCCTGGCGGATCAGCCGGACGTCAAGACGGCGTGGGGATTCCTGGAGCAGCTCTACTCGCCGCATCCCCGCTGCCGCCCCGTGCATGGCAGCGTCGAGAGCCTCCTGGCGCTCAACCCGGCCGACTGCGCCGCCTTCCACCGGCGGGCCTTGGCGCACGGCATCCTGGCCTCGGTGACCGGCGTGGTGGACGAGGACGCCGTGCGCGACCGCCTCACCAGTCTCGTCGGCGGCCCGCCGGCGGACGTCGAGCGCTTCCCTGAGCCGCCGGCGCCTGTCGGCCTGGGGCCCCGGCACAACATCTCACTCGAAGCCAGCGATCAGGCTCACCTCTACATCGGCCATCTCACGGTGGACCGGCGGCATCCCGATTATGCCGCCCTGGAGCTGCTGGCGGTCATCCTCGGCTCGGGGGCGGGATTGACCGGCCGCATTCCGGCCCGCATCCGTGAGCGCGAGGGACTGGCCTACACCACCTACGCCCAAACGGCGTCCGGCTCCGGCATCGACGCCGGCCGCCTGGTGATGTACGTGGGTACGTCGCCAGCCACCGTCGAGCAGGCCGAGCGGGGCGTCGTCGAGGAGATCACCCGCCTGGTGGCGGACGGCATCGAGGACGCCGAGCTCGAAGAGGCTCGCGCCTATCTCCTCGGCCGCGAGCCTTTCCGCCGCGAGACCGCCCGCCAGTGGGCCGACCTGCTCATCGAGGCGGAAGAGTATGGTCTCCCCCTCGACGACTTCGAGCACCGCAAGGCCGAGCTCGAAGCTCTCGACCGTCCCACCGTCGAAGCCGCCGCCCGCCGTCACGTCCACCCGGGAGCGCTGCGGGTGACCGTGGGCATGCCCGAGTGATCAGCCTTACACTGGTTCCCACAGATTTTTTTGATTCGCTTAGCGTAGGGGCGGGTCTGGACGGGTGGGAGGGGGTTCGACCCGCCCTGCGATGCCGACTTTCGTTTCACCAGGGTGGGTCGAGCCCCCAACCTGCCGTCCAGACCCGCCCCTACGCTAGGCATTCGGCTATCTTGAGGAAGACCGAGGGATGTAAAGGTTTTATGAAGATCCTGGGGTTTGTATAAACCCCTTGCAACCGGGAAGATTGGTGCTATACTCCCGAACCGCAGTGCAACAGAGCAGGCTTTCAAACGCCTCGGTCCTTTAGGAGCCCATGTACTCATGCTCAGGATTCGTCCCTTTACGGTATCGGTGGCCTACCAGAACACGACTGGCCAGATGCAGGAAGATGATTTTCCTGTTCGCGCTCAAGACTATGCAACCGCCAGTCGTATCGCTTTCACCTACGTGCTGAACGTCCTCAAGTACAAGGATTTCGAGCTGCGAATCGTCGGCAGCTAGCGCAGACCCAAGCGCCTCCAGCCTTCGCGGCCCAGCAGCCGTAGCGTCGCGATGTTTCTTTCGTAGATCTCGGCGGCCTCAGGAAAAGCGGCCACCGCGCGATCCATGCTAGCTTCCCTCAGTAGATGCAGCATCGGGTAAGGGCTGCGATTGGTGTAGTTGGCGATATCCTCCGGATCGCTGCCGGCGAATTGATATCGCGGATGAAAGCTGGCGATCTGCAGGACTCCTTCCAGCCCGAGCTCCGCCACGGCGGCATCGGCCACGCCGAGGAAATCGTTGTATTCCAGAAAATCCACCAGCACTCGCGGATGGATCAGCAACGTCGTGTCCGTTACCAGCGGATCGGCCGCCACCAGAGCCTGAAGCTCAGCTGTCAGCTCGGCCAGCAAGCCTCCAGGAGTCATCGCCTGGCTGACCACGTAGCGGATTTGATCCTTGAAGTACACGGCTTTCGCGAAAGGGCAGAGGTTGAGGCCGATGACCGCTTTTTCGAGCCACTGCTTCGTGGCCGCGAGGATCTGCTCGGAGGTCTCCATGATTTCAATTGTAGTCCGTGAGCCTGAACCGCCAGATTATTTTGCGCTTTGAGGACTAGCGTAGGGGGCGGGTCTGGACGGTGGGTTGGGGGCTCGACCCGCCCTGGAATATCACAACCCGATATTTGCGGAGCCGGGCATTAACCGTGCGCAGAACCTTTCCCCTGGTTTGCCACACCGTCGGCGCTGCAGGGCGGGTCGAGCCCCCTCC
>DATIOS010000099.1:0-17404 GCA_035472915.1 Thermoanaerobaculia bacterium | reverse complement strand
TCCCCGGGAGAGGGGAACCCGGCTGGGGCGTCCTTTCTGGCTGTTCTCCCTCTTCTCCCGGGGAGGGGGTGGAGGGGGTCGGGAGAAGAGGGCCGGGGTGATGAGGGTCTTGGGCGGGGGCGCTCTGAGCCACCAAAGTTGGCGCCCGTCTCCTCACTTCCCCTGGATCCGAAAGCTCCGCGTCACCGTCCCCTCAGCGCTGCCGTCCACCACCGTCCAGAAGTACTCGACGCCCGGCTCCAGGCGTCGTTGCTCCGCCGGCGGCATGGCGATTCGGCCGGCGAAGGAGGGCTCGCTGGTCCAGGTGTAGGACTGGGGCGCGTCAAAGACTTTCACCCGCCGCGGTCCGTCCCCGGGAATGGAGAATGTGAAGGCGGCCGGCGGCGCCTCCAGGAGTCCCGAGGGCGACCAGCCTTCGCTCTCCGCCGCCTGCTGCCCGCCGCCGCGCTCGACGTCGGCGTCCTGGTGTCCCCGCTGTGCCATCCAGATCCCCAATCCGAGCACGCAGGCGGTCAGAGCCGCCGCCAAGGCGAGGGCCGGCGTCCAACGGGATTGCCGGCGGACGATGACCGGTGTGGCAACCGCGGGCTCGCCACGGTTGAACCGCTGCCAGGCGGCGTCGAGGGCGGCGGCCGGCAAGCGCTCCGGCTGGTCGAAGGCTTCCTGCCGGGCCATCTCCACGGAGCATTGGGCGCAGCCGGCGGCGTGGCGCAACATTCGCTCGGAGGTGGGATCGCTCGGAGCCTGGCGGGCGCGATAGAGCTCGCCGGGGGTGGGATGGGGCCCGGAAGCCCGCAGGGGGATGGGTTCGGTCATCTCGGGGGCTCCTCCATCAGGCTCCTCAGGCGTCGCCGGGCGTTCCAGATCTGCACCTTCACGGTGGGAACGGCGAGCGACAGCCGCTCGCCGATCTCCCGGTACGACAGCCCCTGCTGCACGTGCAGCAGCAGGCAGGCGCGCATTCCCGCCGGCAGCTTCGCCAGGGCGTCGAGAGTCCGGTTCAGGTCCTGCCGGTCTGTAGACTGCGTATCGGCCGCCGGGGCCTCGTCGGGAATCGTCTCGCTCAGGGGCTCTTCCTCGCGGCTGCGCCCCTGACGGCGCCACTCGTCCCGCGCCACATTGCGGGCGATGGAGTAGATCCAGGCGTCGAAGCTGCCGTCGCCGCGAAACTGCCCCCTCGATTTATAGACGGTCCATAACGCCGTTTGACTTAGATCCTCGGCGTCGGCGGTCTGAAATCCGCAGGATTGAAAGAAGCTGCGCAGACGCGGGAAGAGCTCCACGAACAGGCCGCGGAACTCTTCGCGCTCATCCTGGGCGAGGGGCTCGAGAGGTCGAAGCACTCTTTGATCTCAACGCAAGCCGGCCGCGCTGTCAACGCCGCTCGCCCGCCCCGGCCGGCGGCTTCCGGACCGAAAACCGCCCTGTCTAATACCGCCGCCTCTCGCCGGCGTCTTCCTTCTGACAGGCCCTCGCTCGCCATGGTGGCGAAGAGATCGCCGGTCCATCGAGGCACGAGACATGACTGCACGACAGACGCTCTCTTCAACCCTGGTTGCGCTGGCCTTGCTGGCGCTACCTGCCGCGGCTCGCGCCGCCAACCCGTGGATCCCCCTGGGGCCCGACCTGATCAACAACGGCCAGGCCTGGCCCGGACGCGTGCCGGTCACCGGCCGCATCAACGTCGTGGTGCCCAATCCCCTGAACCCCCTGGGCGACGTGTGGATCGGCGCGGCCGGCGGCGGCGTCTGGCACGGCACGGTATGGCCGAACAACTTCTGGGACCCGATGACCGACGCCGCGGGCTCGCTCGCCGTGGGCGCCATCGCCCTCGACTCCTGCAGCGTCAACCTGTGCGCCACCGTTTGGGCCGGGACGGGGGAGGACAGCATCCGGCGCGATACCCAGTATGGCAGCGGCATCCTCAAGGGCACCTGGAACTCGGGCACCAACGTCTACGACTGGACGCAGCTCGGCGACACCAAGTTCAGCCGTGGCGCGATCACCAAGATCGTGCTCGACCCCACCACCCCCGACAACAGCGGCAAGGTGCTCTTCGCCGCTCTGTCGACCGGCCAGACCTCGAACTCCACCGAATCGACGGTGACCACCACCCCGGCCGGCCACGTGGGCGTCTGGCGCTCCAAGGACGCCGGCCAGAGCTGGACCCTCGTGCTCGACCACAAGACGCCGGCCACCGACCTGGAGATGGATCCGCAGAACCACAGCATCCTCTTCGCCGGCCTGCGGCGCGACGGCCTCTACCGCTCGATCGACGGCGGCACCACCTGGCAGGCGATCGGCAAGGGCATTCCCGCCGCCGCGCTGACGGGCGCCGACTGGCCGGAGATCGCCGTCTTCCGTACCGGCAAGATGACCGCGGCCACCGTTTTCGCCGTGCTCGGCTCCTGCCCCCATCCCCATGAGAAGGGGGCCGTGTTCTGGTGCTCGCCCGCCATCTACCGCTCGCTCGACGGCGGCAGCAATTGGGAGCTGGTGCACGCCGAGGTCTCGCCGCCGCCCACCTACGGCGATCCGCTGACCGGCTACGCCTCCTACACCCACGCGCTGACCATCCATCCGACCAACCCGAACATCCTCTGGTTCGGCGGCATCAACCTCTACAAGTCGACCAACGCCGGCTTCACCTGGACCACGATCGGCAATCAGTTGCTCCACCCCGATCATCACCAGGTCGCGGTCGTCGCCTCGACCAAGACCAGCACCGGCCTGCTGGCGTTCGACGTCAACGACGGCGGCCTGTTCGTGGGTGACGCCCAGGATGGCTGGCGCGGCGATTTCCAGCAGGGGCTGGCGGTGACGCAGTTCCAGTCCGTCTCCACCAACGGCAAGGGCGACTTCCTCCTCGGCGGCACCCAGGACAACGGCACCAACGTCTACCAGGGCACCGAGGTGTGGGAGCACGCCGACGATGGCGACTCCGCCTCGACGCTGGTCGACCTCGACGACGAGAACGTCCTCTACGACGTCTATTACGGTGCGGACGTGCGCCGCTGCAAGGGACCCGGTTTCTGCCCGTTCTCCTGGCCCGACGCCACCTTCGGGCTTCCCCAGGACACCAACGTCTCCTGGTATCCGCCGCTGGTGCAGAGCGCCACGGCGGTCGGCGGCGTGCACCCGATCTACGCCGTCACCACCCAGCTCTTCCAGACCCTGAGCCAGGGCGACTCCTGGTCGCCGGTGCCGGCGGACCCGTCGCTACCCTGGCCGCTCGGCGGCGTGGGGACGATCGCCGCCCTGAACAACATCCAGAACCCCATCACCGCCGTCGCCGTGGCGCCGAACGACCCCAACCGCATCTACGTCGGCTTTTACGGCGGCCAGGTCTTCACCACCGCCAACGGGCAGAGCGCGCTGCCGCAATGGACGGCGGCGAGCACCGGCCTGCCGGGGCGCCCGGTGACGTCCCTCGCCGTCCACCCGGCCAACGCGGGCACGGTGCTCGTCGCAGTCACTGGGTTCAGCATCCACAGCGTCTACCGCACCACCACCGCCGGCGCCTCCTGGGCGCCGCTCGACGACAGCATCGACGGCAGCTTCGCCGCCGCGCCGGTCAACACCCTCGCCATCGCGCCCACCGCCCCCTACGGCGTGTGGGCGGGGACGGACACCGGCGTCTACAACCGCTCGGACCCCGACTCGTCCGTGGCCCTCTGGTTCAAGACGGACGGCCTGCCCAACGTCGCCGTGTACGGCCTGGCGATCGTCGACGGCAAGAGCGTGTACGCCGCCACTCACGGCCGCGGCGTCTGGCGGCTGTCGCTGGCCCCCCAGCTCTATCCCATCTTCAACGACGTGGCCTGCTGCGGCTACTTCGACCCCTACGTGCCGGCGCCCTACGTCTCCGTCGAGGTGGCGGGCTTCGACCCGGTGCAGAAGTGCACGATGAGCCTCTATGAAGGGGGCCGGCTCTGCTCGACCTCGGCGGTGGACGCCGACGGCGGTGCGCTGGCCACCGACTCCCATGGCTTCCTCGTGTCGAGCAAGGACGGCTACTACAGCAATCGCAAGGTGACCCTGGCTTGCTCCGCCGGTTCCTGTGCCGGCGGGGTACCCTGGACGAGCTGCAACGTCAGCGAGGTCGAGGTCGACTGCGGGCGCGGCTCGGTGCGCTCCGCCGTGCGCACCGCGCAGGAGACCAAGCAGGCGACGAGCACGCAGCTCGGCTTCGCGCCCATGGGCCGGGAGGGTTCCTTCACCCTGACGCCGACGCTCAAGAAGAACGGCGGCCTCTCGACGGCCCTGTGCTCGGTCGCCGTCAGCTACGCCGCGGGGGACGACGACGCGCGGGTGCTCGCCAAGGCGGCCGCCGCCGTCAACTCCGACGCGCACTGCCAGGCGGCGGGGCTACAGGCGGCCATCGCCGGCTCGGCGGTGGCTGGCGACCACGAGGACCTGGGGCCGACGCCCCTCCGGCTGTCTCTTTCGGCCGCCGAGCTGATCGGAGTGCAGCTCATCACCGAAGTGACCGGTCATGGCCTCGCCTCCTTCACCGTGGGCTCCTATGGCACACCCCGGACGGGCAGCCTGATCGCTCCCCTCGTCGCCTTGGCCGGCGTGGCTGGCGGCGGCCGGGTGGAGGTGACCGAGAGCTCGCCGCTCGGCACCTGCACCTTCGGTGTGAACACCCTCGCGGGCGATGCCCCCGAGACGGTGGCGGCGGCGCTCCAACGAGCGTTTCTCGGCCGGCCGGACACCTCCGTCTTCCTGCTCGACGGCGGCTGCCCGACGCGGCAGAACGCCCGCGACGCCAACCTCAACGGCGCCGTGCTGCAGTTCGCTCTCGCCCGGCAGGTGTCGGTGAGGAGCACGGATCCGGGTCTCTCCTTCACCCTCGGCAGCGAGCGGTAGAGCTGTAGGTTGACATGCAGGGAGCGGTTCCCTGGAGCCGCTCCCGCTTTTTATTTCCAGTCCCCGTTCATCTCGAAGGCCGCCCAGGAGTAGGGGTGGGAGAAACGGCCCTGGCGCAGCAGCTCGCGTTGCGCCTCGGCGAGCGCCAGGTCCTTCGCGGTGCCGGCTCGCAGCTTGGTGTAGAAGCGGGTCATCAGCGCCGCGGTCGAACGATCCGAAACACCCCAGAGCGAGGCCAGCACCGATCGCGCGCCGGCGTATTGAAAGGCCCGGGTGAGGCCGATCAGCCCCTCGCCGCCGGCGTTGCGGCCCAGGCCCGAGCCGCACGCCGAGAGGGTGACCAGATCGGCGTCGAGACGCAGCCGCTCGAAGATCTCCCACGCCTGGAGCATGCCGTTGTCGTCGCCGGGGGATGCGGCCAGCGCAAGCGCTGAGTCGAGGGGAAAGCGGCGGTCGAGGAGGGCGTGGCAGGCGAAGTGGAGGTATTGCGTGGCCATCGGCAGATGCTCGACCTGCGCCTTGGTGGCGGCGGCACCGGTATAAGCACGGGCATCGCTGCCATACAGGGAGGAAAGGGCTTGTACTTCCTCCCGAGCCCCGGGCAACGGGGGGAGACCGGCGCGGTAGCGGCGCAGCGGAGAGTCGTCCGGCCCCGCTTCGGCGCCGGGAACGGCTCGGAAGGCGGGATCGGCGAACGCCACCAGGGGTCCGCCACAGGCCGCCGAGGGGCGGCGTCCCTGTTTCAGTCCGGCATACAGCGTGGCCGAGAGCGCGGTATGGATCGGCTTCCACTCCAGCAGCCACGAGGGCCGCTTGCCCGGCCGTACCAGGGCGGCGAACGGCAGGGTGTGGAGCGGCCCGTCCGGCGAGATCAGGATGCGTTCGGCGCGATCGATCCACGGCGCCGCGGGGGCGATCAAGAGGTTGTAGAGCTTTCTGCCCTGAACGAGCAGGACCGGCTCAATCGTGGCGTCGTCACGTCCCCGCAGGATCAGGCCGCGGAAGGCCGCGGTCTCCTCGGCCAGGGCCTCCCCGCCGGCGGCCAGCCGAAAGACCCGCAGGCCTTCGGCCTCGCCGCCCGCAGCCGGCGTGACCACGAAGAGGAACGTCTCCTCCGGAGTCACGAAGTACGAGAGCCAGACGGTCCCCGGGTCGAGGGCGCCGCGGGCCGCCGCGAGGTCCAGCGGCCGGGGGTGGCGCAGCGAGGCGTAGCGGGGCGAGGCGTGGACGATCGAATCCTCGAGGGCCAGGCGCTCGTTGCGCAGGCGCGACAGTTTGACCAGATCCGCCTGCAGCTGCGGCTCGTTCCCCGGGTCGGCCTCGGCGATCTTCTGCTGGGCCTGCCGGTATTGCTGGTCGAGGTCGCGCTGCCGCCTGAGGAGCGGCGCCGGGATGTCGGCGCTGAAGGCGAGGTCGCGCTGGGCGATCTGCGCCAGCAGGCCGCGGGCCCGCCAGCGCTCCAGGGTCTGCAGAGCGATGGATTCCTTGCCGCGCTCGATCTGGAGCTTGATCAGGTGCCGGTAGATCTCCCCCCACCGGGCCTGAAAGTTCGTTCCTGAGTCGCCTGTGCCTCCCAGCCGGCCGATCTGGCCCTCGAGCGCCCCGACCGCCGCGAGCAGGAGATCCTCGGCCTCGGCGAAGTGACCCGATCCCCAGAGGGCAGTCCCGATCAGGTCGAGGGACTCGGCTTCGATGCGGCTTTGCGGTGCCAGGCGATGGTCGATCGCGAGCGCCTGCCGGCCATATCGCTCCGCCTGCACGAAGCGGCGTGTTTCGAGCTCGATGGAGCCGAGGAACCGGAGCTCGTCGCCTTCCTGCAACGTGCCCGGGGCGATCCGGCGTTGCAGCGCCAGAGCCTGCTCGCCGAGGCTGGCCGCCGTCCGGTAGTCTCCCCGCTTTGAAGCGATCGCTCCGAGCATCCCAAGACTGAGGGCGACGTCCGGGCTCCCTGGGGTGAGCTGGGAACGAATGGCCAGCGCTCGCCGGACGCAGTCCTCCGCATCGCCTTGCAGGCCCCTCTCCGACAGGACCCAGGCGAGGTTGCTCAGCCCGGAGGCCTCTTCAATGGATCCCGGGGCCCGCTTCCGCTGGATGGCGAGGGCGCGCCGGAAGAGGGTCTCGGCCTCCTCGAGGCTGAAGCGGTCGCGGGCGATGATGCCGAGGTTGGCGAGCAGCTTTGCGGTTTCGAGGCCCTGCGGCGCCGTGGCCTCGAAGAAGCTGAGAGCCGCCTGGTCGTACTCCTCGGCGAGGGCCAGGTCGCCGCGGTCCGAGGCGACCGCCGCCAGATTGGTACGGTTGCGGGCCAGGTCCTCGCCCTCGGGCTCCACCCGTTGCAGGATGTGGTTGGCCTGGACGAAGTAGGTCTCCGCCGCCGCGGAGTCGCCGCCGGCGCGTGCCAGGAGGCCGAGATTGTTGAGCAGCTGCCCCTCGTCCAGGCTGCCGGGCGCCCGGTGCTGGATGAGGCCCAGGGCCTGGAGGTAGAGAGTCCTGGCGCTGCCGAGATCGCCCAGCCCCATGGCGATGATCCCCAGGTTGTTGAGGGTGGCGGCCCGCTCCAGGCTGTCCGGCGCCAGCCGAGTCCGCAAGGCGAGCGCCTGGCGCAAATCGGGCTCGGCGGCGGCGAAGGCCGCTCGGCGCCTTTCCATGCGGCCGAGGAGGTGCCAGGCCGTAGACTCCATCAGGCTCTTCGGGGCGGCTTGCCGCAGGAGACCGAGGGATTCGCGCAGATCCCTCTCCATGGCGGTGAAGTCGTCCCGGCCGAGGGAGACTTCGCTTCGCTCCAGGAGGACGAGAGCCGCGAAGCGCGTCCGCCGGGCCTGGCGGGCCCAGCGACCGGCTTCCTGAAACCATTGCAGCGCCTCGCTCCGGCGGCCCTCGCGTACGGCCCGCCGCGCCCGTGCGTAGGCCGCGCAGCCGGCGGCCTCGGGGCCCGCGGCGGCCTGCGGGCGCACCTCCAGCCTCCAGTCGCCGGCTGGGATCTCAACCGTGGAGATTTCGTCCTGGCGCCGGACGCGCAGCTCGACGGCCCGGCGCGGCGCTTGTTCGGCTTCCACCTCGGCCACATCCGCGCAGGAGCGCAGAGAGCCCGCGGCGGCCTTGGGGCTGGCCGGCGGCGCCGCGGGCCGCCGCCAGGAGAGCAGGACATCGCCGGCGCGCAGGCCGGCGCGCGCCCCGGCGCCCCGCTCGCCCAACGACTCCACCACGACGCCCGGCGAAGGCTTCAGGCCGGGCCGCGAGCAGGCTCCGAGGCTCAGGAGGACGCCGGCCAAGAGAGAGGTTCGGGCAATCCGCCTTGGTTCTCGCAGGAATTTCATGAAGGATAGCTGTCGAAGGAATCGTGTCGACAGCTCGGCGAAAAGGGACAGCGGATCCCGCGGCAGCCCGCTCGAAAGGTGAGGTGACCCCGGCGGTCCGGCGAGCTCAGCGCCCTGCGCGCCGGCCCATCCGCTGCGCGATGCGCAGCGCCATCTCCAACGCCTGCTCGTAGTTGAGCCGCGGATCGACCTGCGAGCGGTAGGCGCGGCGCAGGTCCTCGTCCTGGATGCCCCGGGCGCCGCCGATGCACTCGGTGACGTCGTCGCCGCTGAGCTCGAAGTGGACTCCTCCCAGCTGGGAGCCGGCTTGCTCGTGGAGGTCGAACGCCGCTTCGAGCTCGGCGAGGATGTTCTCGAAGCGCCGCGTCTTGTAGCCGTTGGACAGCGTTTCGGTGTTGCCGTGCATGGGATCGCAGACCCACAGCACCGTCCGCCCGGCGCGCCGCATGGCGTCGATCAGCGGCGGCAGCTTGTCGGCGATCTTGGCGTGGCCGAAGCGGTGAATGAAGGTCAGGCGGCCGGGCTCCTGGTGGGGATCGAGAACGTCGGCGACCTCCAGCAGGCTGGCGGGGGTCGCGGTCGCGCCCACCTTGACGCCGATCGGGTTGGCGATGCCGCGCAGGTACTCGACGTGAGCGCCTCCCACCTGGGCCGTGCGCATGCCCAGCCAGGGGAAGTGGGTGGACAGGTTGTACCAGCCCGCGCGCCGGGGCACCCGCCGGGTCTGCGCCTGCTCGTAAAGCAGTTGCAGGGCCTCGTGACTGGTGAAGTAGTCCACCCGGTTGATCTCTCCCGCCTGCGGGCCGGCCAGCGACTCCAGGAAGTGGAGCGAGTCGCGGATGGCGGCTACCCGCCGGTTGTACTCCTCGGCGTGGGGCGAGTGCTGCACCCAGTCGAGGTCCCAGTACTCGGGATGGTGGAGGTCGGCGAAGCCGCCGTCGATCAGGGCGCGGATGAAGTTGATGGTGAGGGCCGCCCGCTCGTAGCCGCGGAGCATGAGCTGGGGGTCCGGCGTGCGGTCCGCGACGGTAAAGGCGACACGGTTGATCAGGTCGCCGCGGTAGGACGGCAAGGTGACGCCGTCGCGTGTCTCCAGGTCCTCGCTGCGCGGCTTGGCATACTGGCCGGCGAAACGTCCTACCCGGATGACCCGCCGGCGGGCGCCGTGCACCAGCACCAGGCTCATTTGCAACAGGATCTTCAGCTTGTTGGTGATCGACGGCGAGGTGCACTCCTCGAAGCTCTCGGCGCAATCGCCGCCCTGGAGGAGGAAGCGTTCGCCGCGCGCCGCTTCGGCCAGCTGGCCCTTGAGCCGCTCGATCTCCCAGGAGGTGACCAGCGGCGGCAGGAGCGACAGCTCGCGCACCACGTCCTCCACGGCTCGAGCATCCGGATAATTCGGCTGCTGGAGCGCCGGCCTCGTCTGCCAGGAGGCGGGGGACCAGGTGGCGGTCGTCCAATCGGTGGCTAAAGTCATGGTGAACGGCGACTGTACACCAGGATCCGCGGGATCGGGGCTGGAGTGACGCGCTCCTTCAAGAGGTGTGCGAGAGGGGCTTCGGGGAGACAGCCCCCTCTCGCTTCTCGCTCCAAATCCTTACTTCTTGACTTCGTACTCCTTGGTGCCGGCCGAAGTGCCGTCCGCCAGGATCTCCACCTTGTAGTGGCCTACGGGCCAGGGGGTCTTCTTGGTGGCGTGGAACTCCGTTGCACCGGCGCTGCCGTTCGGCGTGACCGTCTTGTCCTCGGTACCGACCGGCTGACTCTTGTCGCCGAACGTCCACTTGACCGTCAGCTTGACGTCGGGACCCGAGCCCTCGGATGACACGACGGCGTAGATCGTGTCCTTCGGACCGAAGGTGGTCGTGGCGTCGGTGATCTTTTTGTCGGGACCGATCGCCTTGCCGAGGTCGATCGAGGTCACCTTGAAGGGCGCGGGAGCGGGTGTCGCGGCAGGAGTCTCCACGGGTGTGGGCGTGGCCTCGGGAGTCGGGGCGGGGGCCTCTTCCTTCTTTTTGCAGCCGAACAGGGCGAGGCAGCCCACCAGTAACACCAGGATCAGGGTCGTCGTACGATGAAAGCGCATGGTCTCTCTCCTAATTCTCACTCAGAGGGAATCTTGATCGTCTTCCCGGGGTAGATCAGGTCCGGGTCCTTGATGACGTCGCGGTTGGCTTCGAAGATCTGGCGCCACTTGCTGGCATCGCCATAGAAGTGCTTGGCGATTTTCGACAGACTGTCGCCGGAAACGATGGTGTAGGTCTGCTCCTCCGGCTCCGGAGTCGGGAGAGTCGACGAGCTGCCAAGCTCAACATCCGAAAAGTCGGGCTTCTCATCATCGGGCATACGGTCCTCCTTTCGAGGTGATTGCGGAGCGGTCTTAGGGGTGTCGTGGACGCAGTGGGGGAGCGGGCAAGGGCGAGGAGTCCACAGGCGAGCGACCGGCAGCTTACACCACATCGATTACGAAATACCTTACGGCCGCTCACAAAACCCTGAACCCGCGCCAGCGTACAATCTCCTGAAGGGGCAAGCGCCCCTCCGCCGCCATCGGGACGGCGAGTTTCAAGCCTGCTGCGAAAGGATTGCAAACCATGGACACGACCTGGATCTGGGTCCTGATTCCCGTCGCGGCGATCGCCACCAGGGCCTTTCGCAGCTGGTTGCGCTTCCAGGACACGCAGCGCCAGCTCGGCGCCTCCACGCACGACCTGGAGCGTGAGGTCGCGGGTCTCCGCCAGAGCAACGAGACCGTCCTCGAGCGGCTCCAGAACCTGGAGGCCATCGTCGTGAGCCAGACCTGGGACGCTCTCCACGATCGCGGTCTCACCACCGGCGAGCGCGAGCTCAAGGTGGCTTCCGTGGCCCGCCGCGAGCTCAAGGCGCCGGACGCTTCGGCGGCCAACCAACAGCGGGCCGAGCAGCTCGCCCAGCGGTTACAAGGCTAGCCTCCCAACTCCGCCCGAATCACCGTCGCCAGCTCGGCCGCCATGCCGTCGATCTGCGCCTGCTCGGGACCCTCGATCATGATGCGGGCGAGCGGCTCGGTGCCGCTGTAGCGCAGGACGAGGCGGCCGTCGTCTCCCAGGCGCCGCTCGACGTCGTGGGCGGCGGCGGCCACGGCGGGCAGGGTCTCGAAAGCCTGCTTCCTCGCCACCCGCAGGTTGAGCAGCACCTGGGGGTAGCGGCGAAAGGGCGCGAGCATGGTGGAGAGCGGCCGCCCATCCTGGTGCCGGAGGAAGGCGATCTGGATGGCGGTGAGCAGACCGTCGCCGGTGCTCGCCAGCTCGCTCTGCACGATATGGCCGGACTGCTCGCCGCCGAGCAGGATTCCTTCCCGGCGCATCGCTTCCATCACGTAGCGGTCGCCGACGTTGCAGCGCACGAGCCCGATTCCCTCGGCGGCCAGGGCCCGCTCCAGCCCGAGATTGCTCATCGACGTGGCCACGATCTTCGGCGGCTGAAGCCGGCCGGCCCGGTGCAGGCAGGTGGCCCAGAGATAGAGCATGGCGTCGCCGTCGCGCACCTCGCCGCGTTCGTCGGCCAGGATGCAGCGGTCGGCGTCGCCGTCGAAGGCGGCGCCGAGGTCCGCTTCTTCGGCCACCACCCGGGCCGCCATCTCGCCCGGGGCTGTCGAGCCGCAGCCCTCGTTGACGTTGCGGCCGTTCGGCGCGGCGTGGAGCAGGATGACCTGCGCCCCCAAGCGCTCGAACAACTCTCCCGCGTAGCTGGCGGCGGCGCCGTTGCCGGTATCGAGCACCACCCGCAGACCGGCGAGCGGTTTCGCACCGGCAAGAGTGCCGGCGAGATGGCGCAGGTAGCGCTGCCGCAGCTCCGGCTCCACGGTCAGCGTCGCCGGTGGGATCTCATCGGTCGACCGGGACGGCTGGTCCAACTTGCCTTCGAGCGCCGCCTCGTCCTCGTCGCTCCACTTGAAGCCCTCGGGGTCGACGAGCTTGATGCCGTTGTCCGGCCACGGGTTGTGGCTCGCCGAAACGACGACGCCGGCGGCGCACCGCAGCTCGCGAGTCAGCCAGGCCACTCCCGGAGTGGGGATGACCCCCGCGTAGTGCAGGTCGATACCCTCGGCCAGCAGGCCGGAGGCGAGCCAGCGGCAGATCTCGGGCGTGCTCTCCCGGGTGTCGCCGCCGAGCACCACCCGCGGCGCCGGGCCATTGCCCGGGCCGCCGCGCGAGCGCAGGGTGGCGGCGAGGTGGACGGCGAGGCGGGTCACCGTCTCGCGGTCGAGAGGGGGATCGCCGAAGCGGCCGCGGATGCCGTCGGTGCCGAAGAGGCGCTGGCGGGTCTGGACGATCGGGCTCGGGATCAAAGCTTGTCCTTTCGCGGTTTTGCCTTCGATTCCTTGAGCCTCGGCTCGTCGGGCATGGACATCGGAATCTTGACGGTCACCTTGGTGGGCTGCTCGATCTGGATGAGGGGATCGGGTGTTACCACGGGCACCGACAGCTCGAAAGTGATCGCCCGGCCGTCCAGGCTGATCGGGAGGGTGGAAAGGTGGTCGATGCGGGAGACCATGGAGTCCGGACCGGTGACCAGCACCTGGTTGGGGAAGACCTCGGGGTCTCCGACCACGGCCCCCGCCGCCGGCTCGCCGGTGAGCTTCGCCACCACCGGTACGCGCTGCGTGACCTCGCGCGCGAGCTCGACGCGAATGCTGGGGGGCTCGATGGAGACCACCTCTAGACCCTCCGGCGCCGTCACGTTCTCCGGGCCGAGATTGATGGTGGCCATTCCCTCCTGGCGTTGCGACAGCTCCACCGTCACGTCCACCGTCAACGGGTTGAGCTTGCGGATGGCCTTCTTGCTGCCGGCGAGGCGAACGTTCAAGGTCGGCACCGGGTTGATGATGATGAACCCCCGGGGACGGTTGTAGCTGACGCTGGCCTCGACCAGCCGCTCACTGGACGCCAGGCGGTCCTGCAACGAGGCGTTGAACCAGATGCCGATGGCGATGCCCAGGGCCAGCAGCCGCAACCCCCAGGTGCGCGCGGCCTCGCGGGCGGTATCGTTCATGAAGACCCTCGCTGCGAGCCCAAGGTCAGCAGGTGCTCGTAGAGGGTGTTGCGCAGGCCGTGGCTGTCGAGATCGCGGATCATGGCGCCGTCGAAGGCCACGGAGATGATCCCCGTCTCTTCGGAAACCACCACCGCCACGGCGTCCGTCTCCTCGGTGAGGCCGAGGGCGGCGCGGTGCCGGGTGCCGAACTCCTTCGACAGCTCGGGGTTGGGGGTCAGCGGCAGGAAGCAGGCCGCGGCGGCGATGCGGTCGTCCTGAATGATGACCGCGCCGTCGTGCAGCGGCGTATCGGGCTGGAAGATGTTGATCAGCAGGTCGTAGGAGACCACGGCGTCGATGGAGATGCCGTTCTCGATGTAGTTGCGCAGACCGTGCAGGCGCTCGATGACGATGAGGGCGCCGGTGCGCCGGGTCGACAGGGTGGTGGCGGCGAGCACGATCTCGCTGAACGACGCCACCACCTTCTGCTGCTTGGCGAGCCCCCACAGCGGGTTGCGGCCGAAGCTCACCAGGGCGCGGCGGATCTCCTGCTGGAACAGGACGATGATGGCGAACGGCAGGACGATCAGCAGATTTTCGAGGATCTTCTGCAAGGTGGGAAGCTCGGCGAGGATCGCCCCGTAGTACACCAGCCCCAGGAAGAAGAGGCCGAGCAGCATCTGCACCGCTCGCGTGCCGCGGATGAGCAGCAGGAGGTTGTAGATGATGAGGGCGACGGCCAGGATGTCGACGGCGTCGCGCCAGGAGAGGATCTCGAGGAAGCGCAGGAGGGTCAAGCGGCATCCCCCTGTTGCTGCGCGGTGGCGATCGCCTGCCAGACGTCGAGAAACTGCACCGTCGCCGCCACGTCGTGGGCTCGCACGATGGCGGCGCCGTGCGCCGCGGCCCAGGCCGCGGCCGCGAGGCTGCCGCCCAGCCGGTGATCCGGCGCGGCGACGGGAAGGCCCGGCCGCTCCGCCGCCTTGGCGAGGAAGCTCTTGCGGCTGGCGCCCATCAGCAGCGGCCGGCCGAGGACGGCCAGCTCGGGGAGGCGCCGGATCAGCGCCAGGTTCTGCTCCCAGGTCTTGCCGAAGCCGATCCCGGGATCGAGCACCAGCTGCGATTCGTCGATGCCGGCGGCGGCGGCGCGCGCCATGGCCGCCGCCAGCTCGATCCGCACTTCGCCCAGAAGGTCCGTAAATTGGATGCCGCGCTGCATGGTGGCGAGGTCGCCGCGGCTGTGCATGAGGATCAGGGGACAGCCGGCCGCCGCCACCGCCTGGCCCAGGAGGGGATCGGCGAGGGCGCTGACGTCGTTGATCAGGTCGGCGCCGGCGTCGAGCATGCGCCGCGCCACCTCGCCCTTGCGGGTGTCGACCGAGAGGGGCGCGTCGGTGGCCCGGCGCAGCCCCTCAAGCACCGGCAGCAGGCGGGCGATTTCCTCCTCCGGCGGCACCGTCCGCGCGCCCTCGCCGTAGACCCCGCCGCCCGGGCGCGTCGATTCGGCTCCCAGGTCGAGGAGGTCGGCGCCCTCGGCGAGCAGGGCCAGGCCGCGATCGACCGCCCGCTCCGGATCGTTCCACAGGCCGCCGTCGCTGAAGGAGTCGGGGGTGAGATTGAGGATGCCCAGGACTCGCGGGCGGGCTCCCATGGATCCCAACGGGAGCGAGCGGCCGCGGGGCAGCCGCAGAGTCCAGGTCCGGGCGGTGTCGGGTAGGGTCGCGGTCTCCATCCAGGGGTGTCGGTCGATCTTATCCGGTGGCCTGTCCAACCTCTTCCGACACGTCCGCGGCGCCGGGCAACGAGCTGGGGGTGGCGCCGACGGCGGCGCTGCGGGCGGCGGTGACCACCGACTCCGGCACCTCGTGGCCGCCCACCACCAGGCCCTCGCCGGGCGGCACCGGGCGGGTGGGGGCGTGGTCGCGCCCGGTCATCGTGCGGATGGTGTTGTAGACCTCCTCGCCGTCGAGGGACTCGCGCTCCAGCAGGTCGTGCGCCACCTTGTCGAGCACCGCCCGGTTCTGGGTGAGGACGGCGCGGGCCTGCTCGTAGCCGGTCTGCACGATGCGGGTGACCTCATGGTCGATGCGGTTCGCCGTGTCCTCGCTGTAGTCGGCGCGCTGGGCAAAGTCGCGGCCGAGGAAGACCGGCTCGTCCTTGGTGCCGTAGGCGAGCGGCCCAAGCTCCGACATCCCCCACTCGCAGACCATGCGGCGGGCCATCTCGGTGGCGCGCTCGATGTCGTTGCCGGCGCCGGTGGTGATGTCGTCCTGGGTCAGCTCCTCGGCCACCCGGCCGCCCATGAGGATGGCGATCTGCGCCTCGACGTACTGCTTCTTGTAGGTGTACTTGTCCTCGGTGGGGAGCTGCATGGTGAGCCCCAGGGCCCGGCCGCGGGGGATGATGGTGACCTTGTGCAGCGGGTCCGCGCCCGGGGTGAAGGCCGCCACCAGGGCATGCCCAGCCTCGTGATAGGCGGTGATCCCCCGTTCGTCCTCGGTCAGCATCATGGTCTTGCGCTCGACGCCCATGATGACCTTGTCCTTGGCGAACTCGAAGTCCTCCATCTCGACCTTCTTCTTGTTGCGCCGGGCGGCGATGAGGGCCGCCTCGTTGACCAGGTTGGCCAGGTCGGCGCCGGCGAACCCCGGAGTGCCGCGGGCGATCACCCCGAGCTGCACCTTCTCGTCGAGCGGAATGTTGCGCGTGTGGACCTTGAGGATCCCCAGGCGGCCGTTGATGTCCGGCCGGTCCACCACCACCCGGCGGTCGAACCGGCCGGGGCGCAGCAGCGCCGGGTCGAGGACGTCGGGGCGGTTGGTGGCGGCAATCAGGATGACCCCTTCGTTGGATTCGAAGCCGTCCATCTCGACGAGGAGCTGGTTGAGCGTCTGCTCGCGCTCGTCGTGGCCGCCGCCCAGCCCGGCGCCGCGATGGCGGCCGACGGCGTCGATCTCGTCGATGAACACGATGCAGGGAGCGTTCTTCTTCCCCTGCTCGAAAAGGTCGCGCACCCGCGAGGCGCCGACGCCGACGAACATCTCGACGAAGTCGGAGCCGGAGATGGAGAAGAACGGCACGTTGGCCTCGCCGGCGATGGCGCGGGCGAGGAGGGTCTTGCCGGTGCCCGGAGGACCCATCAGCAGCACGCCCTTGGGAATGCGTCCGCCGAGCTTCTGGAACTTCTGGGGCTCCTTGAGGAACTCGACGATCTCCTGCAGCTCTTCCTTGGCCTCCTCGACGCCGGCGACGTCCTTGAAGGTGACCTTCTTGCCCGAGGTGTTCAGCAGCTTCGCCTTGCTCTTGCCGAACGATAGGGCGCGGTTGCCGCCGGATTGCATCTGGCGCATGAAGAAGATCCACAGGCCGACGATCAGCAGCACCGGCGCCCAGGTCAGCAGCACGGCGAGCAACGGGTTCTCCCGCGGCTCCTCGGCCTTGATCTGAACGTTGGAGGTTTGCAGGTCCTTCACCAGGTCCGGATAGTCGGGAAGCTGGGTCTTGAACTCCTGCCCGGCCGCGTACCGCGATTCGCCCGCCGTGGACCGGCCGCTGAATTTGCCGTTGAGCTGCTTGCCCCGGATGGTCACCTCCGAGACCTCGCCGCTCTTGACGGCGGAGGTGAACTCGGAGAAGGTCAGCTCCTTCTGGGCGGTCTTGCCGCCCTGGAAGGTATTCCAGAGCAGGATCACCACCCCGAAGATGGCCATCCAGAGAAACAGGGTCTTAACCGTAGAGTTCAAAGCTCGGCTACCTCACGTAAGCGCTCATCCGGGCGCCCGCGGGCTCCCGTCTTTGTTTTTCGTCGCGATCGGGGACGGAACGTCCCTTCCTCGTGACAACCAGTCGTCCGGTCCGTTCGATTCCCGCCTCTTTCGTTCTCCAGCCCGCCGTCAAGCGGTCCCCTCGCCCAGCCGGCCGACGTAGGGAAGATTGCCAAAGCGCCCCTCGTGCTTCAGGCCGTAGCCCACCAGCAGCCCTTTGCGGTGGGTGGTCAGGGCGCTGTAATGCAGGTCGAAGGCGGTCTTGCGTTCGTCCGGCATGTCGATCAGCGCGGCGAAGCGGACCTCCTTCGCGCCGTGATCCCGCAGCTGCTGCTCCAGGTACGGCTCGGTGACGCCGGAGGAGACCACGTCCTTGAGCACCAGCACGCTCTGGCCGCCGATCTCGATGGGAATCGGATACTCGATGCGCAGCACCTC
>DATIOS010000098.1:0-3241 GCA_035472915.1 Thermoanaerobaculia bacterium | reverse complement strand
GCCGGCGAGCCCCCTCTACAACCTGCCGGTGGCCTTGCGCTTGCGCGGTCCCCTGGACCCAGCCGTCCTGGAAAAGGTGCTGACCGAGCTGGTCAGGCGGCACGAATCCTTGCGAACGGTCTTTCCGGCTGTCTCCGGGCAGCCGGTGCAGACCATCCTGCCGCCGGCGCCAGTATCTTTGGCCACGATCGATCTCAACAGCCTCGGCAGCCACTTGGACGTCGAGTTGCTCGCGCTCGCCGCCGCGGACGCTCGGCGGGCCTTCGATCTCGCCTCCGGCCCCCTCTTTCGCGCGTCGGTGGTGAAGCTGGGTCGGGACGACCACGCCATTTTGCTGGCCCTCCACCACATCGTGGGCGATGGCCTGTCGATGGGCGTCCTTCTGAAAGAGCTGGGAGAGCTCTACGCTGCCTTCGCCGCCGGGAGCCCCTCTCCCTTGCCCGACCTGCCGATCCAGTATGCCGATTTCGCTTCATGGCAGCGGCGAAATCTTGGCGATATCCTGGCCCGGGGGCTCGCGCTCTCGAAGGCAAGGCTTGCGCATCTACCCCCTCTGGAGCTACCGACCGACCGTCCGCGGCCGGCCGAGCAGCGTTTTTTCGGTGCCACTCAGAGACTGACAATCGCCGCCGGCACCGTGGCCGCGGTACGCGAGATCGGCCGTCGCGAAGGCGTCACCCCTTTCATGGTGCTACTCGGAGGCTTGGGCGCTTTGCTCGGGATGCTTGGGCGCCAGGAGAACGTCATCGTGGGGTCGCCGATCGCCGGCCGGTCGCGCCCGGAGACGGAAGGGCTGATCGGTTTCTTCGTCAACACCCTGGTTTTGCCGCTGGATCTCTCGGCCGCCCCCAGGGTCCATGACCTGCTGGCGCGGGTCCGTGAAACGTGCCTCGCGGCCTACGACAGCCAGGATGTGCCGTTCGAGCGCCTGGTCGAAGAGCTGCGGCCAGGTCGCGACCTGAGCCGCTCTCCCCTGTTCCAGGCAATGCTGGCTCTGGAGCCTGAGCTGCGGGTCCCGCCGCTGCCGAGGATCGATGCCGAATATCTCGGCCTGGACACGGGCACTTCCAAGCTCGACCTCCTACTTTCTCTGTCGCAGCCCGGCGACAGATTCGAGGGCAGCTGGGAATTTGACACCGACCTGTTCGACCGCGTCACGATTCAGCGTTGGTCAGCATCTTTTCAGACTCTGCTGGCCACGATGTCGGCCGACCCGTCCCTACCGATCGCCGAGCTGCCCCTGCTGTCGGCAGCCCAGCGGCAGCAGATGGTTCACGAGTGGCAGGGAGCGCCTGAGCAGGGGCGCCTGGGCTGTTTGCATCAGCCTTTCTTCGTGCAGGCAGGACTGACACCAGAGGCCGTCGCCGTAGTGGCGGGAGAGACGCGGATCACCTATGGGGAACTGGCGCGGAGCGCCCGGTTGCTGGCGACAAGGCTGTGCCGTCTAGGGGTCGGACCCGAGGTTCCAGTAGGGCTATGCGTAGACCGCACGCCGGAGCTGCTCGTAGGTGTCCTGGGAGTACTCGCTGCGGGCGGAGCCTATCTGCCCTTGGATCCGGCTTATCCTGCGGCGCGTCTCGCCTTCGCGCTGGAGGACTCTCGAGCTCCGATCGTTCTGGCGTCGGCAACGACTCTGGACCGCCTGCCCCCCAGCCGCGCGAGGATCGTCAGGCTGGACGCCGAGGAAGCGCCTTCGGCCAACGGTGGTAGCGTCGTCGTTTCGGGGGTGGGACCCGGCAACCTTTCCCATGTCATCTACACCTCGGGTTCGACCGGACGCCCCAAAGGGGTTGCCATCGAGCACCGCAGCGGCCTCGCCCTCGTGGCCTGGGCGGAAGGGGCCTTCACAGCCGAAGAGGTCAGCCGCGTCCTGTTCTCCACCTCGATCTGCTTCGACCTTTCGATTTTCGAGCTGTTCGTGCCATGGAGCCGGGGCGGAGCGGTGGTGCTGGCCGAGACGGCCCTGCAACTGCCCGACTTGCCGGCTCGCGACGAGGTGACTCTGATCAATACGGTTCCCTCGATCATGTCGGAGCTCGTACGCAATGGCGGGGTTCCCGAAGCTGTGAGGGTAATCAACCTGGCCGGCGAGCCGTTACGGGAAGATCTGGTGCGGAGCCTCGAGCAGCTGGGGACGGTGGAGAAGGTTTTCAACCTCTACGGCCCAACCGAAGATACGACCTACTCGACCTGGGTCCGCGTGAACGGGCAACCGGGAGCGCCAACGATCGGTCGGCCGATCGGCGGTACCCGCGCTTACGTAGCGGACGGTTGTCTCGAGCTGCTGCCGCAGGGCGTGATCGGTGAGCTTTGTCTGGGAGGTCTCGGTCTCGCCCGCGGCTACCTGGGGCGGCCGGAGCTGACGGCGGAACGGTTTGTACCTGATCCCTTCGCTTCGGCCAGCGGTGAGCGGCTGTACCGCACAGGTGACCTCTGCCGCCTACGGGCGGATGGTGAGATCGAGCTCCTGGGCCGCCTCGATCACCAGGTAAAGTTACGAGGCTTCCGAGTCGAGTTGGGTGAGATCGAGGCGGCATTGGCTACCTGCCCAGGAGTGCGGGAGGGGGCGGTGTTGGTCAAGGAGGGTGCGAAGTCAGGGGCTTTCCTCGTCGCCTACGTTGTGCTTGAGGAGGCCGACGCCAGTACGGCCGCTGCTCTGCGGCGTCTTCTGGAGGAAAAACTGCCCGCCCCCCATGGTGCCTTCGGCGTTCACGTTCTTGGTGGCGCTGCCGCGGACGCCCAACGGCAAGCTGGACCGGAAAGCTCTGCCTGCTCCGGATATCCCCCGATCAACTGCGGCGCTGACGGCGCCCAAGACGGCATCGGAAGAGCTCTTGAGCGGCATCTGGGCTGACGTTCTGGGGTGCGAGAAGATAGGAAGGGAAGACGACTTCTTTGCCCTCGGTGGGCACTCCCTGTTGGCCACCCGGGTGCTCTCGCGGATACGACAGATCTTCCGGGTTGAGCTCCCGCTGCGTGCCGTTTTCCTCCAGCCGACTCTGGCCGGCCTGGCGCGGTCTATCGAGCAGGCTGAAGGATCGCGGACAGGGGAGTCCCAACCGCCAATCGTGGCGATTCCCCGCCATGGCGATCTACCGCTTTCCTTTGCGCAGCAGCGCCTTTGGACCGTCGACCAGATCGAGCACGGCGCGCTGTACAACGTCCCGATCGCCGTTCATTTACGGGGACAACTGCACACCCCTGCGCTCAGGAAGGCCCTCGCAGAGATTATCCGGCGCCA
>DATIOS010000097.1:0-7659 GCA_035472915.1 Thermoanaerobaculia bacterium | reverse complement strand
GCAGGTTGTGGATGCTGGCTCGCAGCTGTTCCCACAGGGCGTCCGGCGGCGGCGCGACGGGGAGGCTCGCGAGAAGGGCGCCACCGGGCATGCTGATCTCGGCGAGCGTCGCCCGGCAAGGGGCACAGGAGTCGAGGTGGCCTTCCACCATCACCCTGTGCGGGAGGTCGGCGTGGCCGGAAGCCACCGCGACGAGGATCTCTTCCGACGGGTGCATGGCGGCTATCCTCCTTCCAGTACGGTACGGAGGGACTTGAGCCCCGAGCGGATGCGCGACTTGAGAGTGCCGACCGGCAGGTCCAGGCGCTGGGCTGTCTCCTCGTAGGTGAAGCCGCCGAAGTAGGCCATTTCGATCGCTCTCCTCTGCTCCGGATCCACCCGGGCCAGCGCTTGGTGCATGGTCAGCCGCAGATCTCCCCGCTCCTGGGTATGCTCCGCCGGCTCGCTCATGGTGTCGTTCAAGGCGGCGGCGGTTTCCCCCTGCCGGCGCCACAGGTCCACCAGCTTGTTGCGGGTGATGGTGTACAGCCAACCCGCGGGATCGCCACGGTCGGGCCGGAAGCTGGCCGCCCGCCGCCAGACCGCCACGAAGACCTCCTGAACCACGTCCTCCGCCCCTTCCCGGTTGCGGCTGAGCTGGCGCACGTACGCCAGCACCCGGCCGGCGTAACGGCCATAGAAGGTGTGGAAGGCCTCCAGGTCTCCCTCCGCAACGCGAGCGAGCAGAGAAAGATCGCTGGGAGCCGATGGGGCTCCAGGTGGCAAGCGTGTGGTCTCCGGTACGGAATATATGCCAAGCGGCCGCAACGGGAGGCGGGTATGGATGGGAGTCGCGAGGTGCATGGGTATCAAAAGGGCCGCCGCAGGAGCGCCCACGTCCTTCCCTACGCGCGGTTGGCGATTCCGGATGACGGCGCCTACGCGAAAACCTACTCGCCGGAATTTCCCGGTCAGACGGTTTTCTTTCTCCAGGGGCATTGGATCGGGCCAATTACGGACCGAGTATGGAAACAACTAGCCTGACAAGATAACTGAGAGAGTATGTAAATTCTTGAAGTCAAAGGACTTAGCTTGATGTGTGAGGCCGGGTCCGGATAGATTCCCCGGCGTGGAAACGTTCGAGCTGCTCGGCGAGACTCTGCGGCGGCTGCGCCGCGAGCGGGATCTGACCCTGGAGCAGGTCGGCGAGCGGGCCGGGCTCGGCCGCGGCCAGCTCTCACGGATCGAGAACAGCAAGCAGGAGGCGACGCTTTCCACGCTCGCCAAGATCCTCTCTTGCGAGGGCGTCAGCCGGCGCGAGTTCTTCCGCCGCTACGACCTGGTGGAGCCCGAGGCCCTGGCCGTCCAGCGCGACAAGAGCACTGGGGAGTCGGAAGCTCCGCGGTCGCTCCAGAACATTCAGGATATCGCGAGCCGGCTCGAGTCCTTCCTGCAGTCCACCCTGGACTCCGCGGGGACGGTGGCTCAGGGGGCGATCGAGCTCGGCGACCTCGTGGTGATGTTCCGGGTGGTCCCGCGCTCCGCCACGGCGCCCGGGCTGCCTCAACCGCCGCCAACGCCCGGCGGCGAAGGGAAGCCCGCCAAGCTGAGCCGGTCGCGTAGTGTCCGCCGGCGCAAGACGTAACTCCAGAGTAGCCGCTTCAGGCGTTTAGTTGCGCAGCCACAAACCCACTAGCTCGATTGTCGGATTTAAATCGGCCTTTTATGGCCGGATTGGGTAACGATTCGCAGCTATAAGTGCCATGATTTCAAAGACTTGCGCTTGCGTTTAGTGGCGTGCAGCCGATACATTTCCTGCATGGGCATGTTTGCCAACCTGGGACCCACCCTCAGTCTGCTGCGGGAGCTACGGGGCAAGAGCCAAGCCAAGGTCGCCCGGGAGGCGGGGATCGGCAAGAGCCAGCTCTCCAAGTACGAGAACGGCAAAGAGCTGCCCAAGCTGGATTCCCTGGAGAAGGTTCTCGGCGCCCTGAAGGTCGGATACTTCGAGTTCTTCTACACGCTCTACCTGGTCGACCGCCGCGCCGCCGACCTGGGGCCCGGCGAGGATGGAGCGTTGGGCCGCGGCCCCGAAGACCGCCTTTACATGCCGCCGCTGATCCCAGGCGAGAGCCTCCTCGCCGAGTCCACCGACCAGGCCTTCCGCCAGGTGTTCACCGACCTGCTGCTGCTCTACCGGCGGGTTTTCGAGCAGGTGGTGCTGGCCGCCATGCCGGAGCGGGAAGAGACCGCCCCCTGACGCCTTCGGCACGCCCCCCAGACCCTCATCACCCCGGCCCTCTTCTCCCAGCCTCCCCCCCGCCTGACGGGAGAAGAGGGAGAACAGCCGGCCCCCTCATCACCCCGACCCTCTTCTCCCATCGCCCTCCCCCCAACCGGGAGAAGAGGGAGCAAGGCAGGAACGCCCCAGGGGTACCCCTCTCCCGGTGAGAGGGGTTGGGCGGGGGCGGGAGAGGGGCAGGGGTGAGGGTCTTCGGGCGGCGGGACCTTGGAGAACCGGCCTTGGACCCCATAGTAGTATCCGGCCGCCATGAAGAAGATCAGCAGTGAAGATGCGCTCGCCTACCACTCGCGGGGGCGCAAAGGGAAGATCCAGGTCGTTCCCACCAAGCCCACCGCCACCCAGTGGGACCTCTCGCTCGCCTACAGCCCCGGCGTGGCGATTCCCTGCAAAGAGATCGAGAGGGACCCGCTCCTGGCCTACGAGTACACCGCCAAGGGGAATCTGGTGGCGGTGATCAGCAACGGCACGGCGGTGCTCGGCCTCGGCAACATCGGGGCCCTCGCCGGCAAACCGGTGATGGAAGGGAAGGGGGTGCTCTTCAAGCGCTTCGCCGACATCGACGTTTTCGATCTCGAGCTCGCCACCACGGACACCGAGGAGCTCATCCGGGCGGTCAAGCTCCTGGAGCCCACCTTCGGCGGTATCAACCTGGAGGACATCCGCGCTCCCGAGTGCTTCGAGATTGAACGCCGCCTGAAGGCGGAGATGAACATCCCCGTTTTCCACGACGATCAGCACGGCACGGCGATCATTTCCGGAGCCGCCCTGCTCAACGCCCTGGTGGTGGTGAACAAACGGATCGCGGACGTCCGCATCGTCTTCTCCGGCGCCGGCGCCGCCGCCCTCTCCTGCGCCAAGCTCTACATCAGCCTGGGAGCGCGGCGGGAGAACGTCGTCCTCTGCGACCGCCACGGGGTGGTCTACCGCGGCCGGGCGGAGGACATGGAGCCCAACAAGGAAGAGCTCGCCTCCGACACTCCGGCGCGCACCTTGGCCGAGGCGATGGCCGGCGCCGACGTTTTCATCGGCCTCTCGGTGGGCGGTGTGGTGTCCCCGGACATGGTGCGTTCCATGGCCCGCGACCCCATCGTCTTCGCCATGGCCAACCCCGACCCGGAGATCGGCTACGAGGAGGTCAAGGCCGTCCGCCCGGACGCCATCGCGGCCACCGGGCGCAGCGACTATCCCAACCAGGTGAACAATGTCCTCGGCTTCCCCTTCCTGTTTCGCGGCGCGCTCGACGTGCGGGCGACCGACATCAACGAGCCGATGAAGCTGGCGGCGGTCGAGGCGCTGGCGGCGCTGGCGCGCGAGGACGTGCCGGACGCCGTGCTGCGCGCCTACGGCCTCGACTCCCTGCGCTTCGGCCGCGAGTACATCCTTCCCAAGCCGTTCGACTACCGGGTGCTGCTGCGGGTGCCGCCGGCGGTGGCCCGCGCCGCCATGGCGAGCGGCGTCGCCCGGGTGCCGATCGCGGACTTCGCGGCCTATCAGCGCCGGCTGGAAACGCTGATCTCCCGCCGGCTGGAGCTGATGCGGGACGTCATCGACCAGGCCAAGCGCTCGCCGCGCCGGGTGGTCTTCCCCGAGGGCGAGCACGAGCAGATCCTGCGCGCGGCGAAAATCCTCGTCGACGAGGGAATCGCCCACCCCATCCTGCTGGCCCGCCGCGAGATGATCGCCGACCGGCTCGCGGCTCTCGATCTGCCCGAGGACCGGGTGACCATCATCCACAGCGAGAGCAGCGAACTGTTCGAAACCTACGCCCGGCGGTTCCACGACATGCGCCGGCGCGACGGCATCACCCTCGGCGACGCCCGCAAGCGGATGCGGCTGCGCAACTACTTCGGCACCATGATGGTGGAGATGGGGGACGCCGACGGCTTGATCTCCGGCCTCACCCAGTCCTATCCCGACACGATTCGCCCGGCGTTGCAGATCGTCGGCACCCGGCCTGGAGTGCACCGGGTCTCCGGCGCCTACGTCCTCATCCTCCAGGACCGCCTTTTTTTCTTCGCCGACACGACGGTCAACATCGAGCCCACCCCCGAGGAGCTGGCGGAGATCGCCCTGCTCACCGTCGGCTTTGCCCGCCGCTTCGGCGTCGTGCCGCGGGTGGCCATGCTCTCGTTTTCGAACTTCGGCTCCAACACCCACCCCGTGGCGCGCAAGGTCCGCCGCGCCGTGGAGATCGTCACCGCGCTGGAGCCGGATCTGGAGATCGACGGCGAGATGCAGGCCGACACCGCCGTCTTCGAGCCCATCCTGACGGAAAGCTACCCGTGGAGCCGCCTCAAGGCACCGGCCAACGTCCTCATCTTCCCGGAGCTGCAGTCGGCCAACACCGCCTACAAGCTGATCTGGCGGCTGGCGGGAGCCGAGGCCATCGGCCCCATCCTGCTGGGTATGGCCAAGCCCATTCACGTGCTGCAGAATGGGCTCGAGGTGAGCGACATCGTGAACATGACGGCCCTCTGTGTCGTCGACGCCCAGGAGCTCGACGCCTCGAACGCCTCCCGGGTGGGATAGCGGAGAGGCGTTCTTCCGGAGTAAACTTGAGAAAATCTGCCTTTTCCTTTAAGGAGGCCCATAGTCATGAAGCGCGTTTCAATCCTTACTCTCTGCGGCGTCGCCCTGCTGGCGCTGGTGCTCGTCCCAGCCCTGTCCAACGCGGCGTCCGGCGAGAAGCCCCGCATCGCCGTCCTCGAGTTCAAGAATAAGGCCGACAACCAGTGGTGGTACCACGGCGGTGCCGCCGCGGCGCAGGACGTGTTCGTCACCGAGCTGGTGAAGAGCGGCAAGTTCCGCGTCGTCGACCGCGAGCAGCTCGAAGCGATCATGCAGGAGAAGCACCTCACCCAGTCCGGCGACATCGACCCCAAGACCGCCATGAAGCTCGGCAAGCTCCTGGGCGTCAACTACCTGCTCACCGGCGCGGTGACGGAGTACGGCAACACCGACGTGCACGGCGGCGGCGGCGGCGTTTCCGCCGGCAAGCGCAAGTTCGTGGCGGCGTTGAACGCCCGGCTGATCAACGCCAGCACCGGCGAGGTCCTGTGGGCCGACGAGGCCAGCCAGGAAGAGTCGAGCATCAAGGTCTCGGTCTTCGGCTTCGGCGGCGGCGTCGACGACAACCGGATGTTCGACAAGGTGATGAAGCCTTGCATCCAGAAGCTGGTCGCCAGCCTGAAGGCAGCCGACATCTGAGAATGGGGCTTGCCTGAAAGCGAAACGCCCGGCCAGGTGCCGGGCGTTTTTCGTTTAGGACAGGGAAGGCCCTCTGACTCAGTGCACCGGAGGGTTGAAGTTCACCTGCAGTGTCATCCACATCTTCACCTTCACACCCTCCTTGGTTGCGGGCTGGAAGCTCGCCCGCCGGGCGGCGTCGAGCGCGGCCTCGTCGAAGCCGAAGCCGGCCTTGGCGCCGAGCCCCTCGGCGTCCATCACCCGGCCCCGCTCGTCGACCAGCACCTTGATGTGGACCTGGGCCGCGCGGTTCAGGCGCTGGGCCGCGGGTGGATAGCGCGGTTCGAGCTGCCCCAGTAGCTTCGGCGCCGCGACGCCGGGCCCAGGCTGCACCAGGTCTCCCGCCTGCACCTGCGCCGGCCGGGGGGCAGGGGCCGGCGCAGGTGCCGCGGGCTTCTCCTGCACCGGCGGCGGCTGGCTCGCCTGGCGCTCCGCGGGCGTGGGAGTGGGTTGAGGGGCGGTCACGACGGGTTTTTCCGGGGCCGGCACCGGAGGAGGCTCGTTCCGTATTGCGGCGCGGGTCTCGGGGGGAGCCGACGGAACCGCCGCTGTCTGCCGCTCGGAGTTGCCCTTGCGGGTGTCCTCGAGCTGCTTCTGCAGCAGCTTGATGCGGTCGTCGTACTGGGTCTTGAGCTTCGCTTCCACCTCCTTGTTGCCCGCATCGACCATCTGCTGGATCTGGGCCTTGATCTGGGCCTCGGCGGCGGCCTTCGCGGCGGCGGAGTCGGCTGGAGCCGCGCCCGGCGTCAAGGCGGCGGCCGGGGCAGGGGTGGCCGGAGGAGCCGAGGCCACCTTCGAGCCGGTCGAGCGTCCGAAGAGGAACCAGCCGCCGCCGGCCAACAGGGCGAGGACCAGGACGGCGGCGAGGCCGATCCACACCCCTTTCTTGGACGGTTCGGGAGCCGCCTGGGATCTGTTGCCCGCGAAGGTGCCGGAGAGCGTAGCCTCGCGCACGCCGGTGGCCTCGCGCCCAGTGGCGGCCACCGCCGCCGGGGCTACCGCGACGGGCGGGGTGGCCGAGGCCGGCTGGCGCTTCGGCAGCTCCAGCTTCTTCTCCGCCTGCATCTCCTGGCTCTCGCGCTCGATCTCCTCGCGGAAAAGGTTGTGCATGAAGAAGGCGAGGTTGAAGGTGGTGGGGCTGAAGTGGCCGTCGATCATCAGCTTCGACAGCGTCTTGTGCCAAGTCACCGCGTCGGCGATGCGCTGCTCGCGGCCGGTCAGGCTCTTCTTGAGCAGGGCCGCGACCGGCGCGGGCAGCGGCGTCCCCTCGTTGGGCAGCTCGGCGGCGTCGATCAAGACGTCGAAGCTGCCTCCCGGGGCTGCAGCCGGTGATGCGGGCAAGCGCTCGCCGATCAGCAATTCATAGAGGATGGCGCCCAGGGAGTAGACGTCGTCGGCGCGGGAGGGCGCCGCGCCGGCCAGCGCCTCGGGGGCCAGGTAGGGGCGCAGGCCCTCGTCCTGCCAGCCGCCGGCCGCCAGCTCCCGCAGGCCGGGGGCCACCTCGAAGCCCAGGAGACGGGTTTCACCCTCGTTGGAGATCATCACCAGCTGCGGCACCACGAACCCGTGCATCACCCGCTCGTCCTGGAAACGGCTCTCGGAAGCGGCGGCGAGGGCCAGCGAGATGCGCTCGGCGATGAGCAGCGCGTGGTCGGTGGGAACCGGCGAGTGCTGGCGGGCCGCCTGAAGGAAGACGCTCGCCAGGTTCTTGCCCGAGATGTAGTCGTAGGCCGTGTAGGGGAAGCTGCGGACGCGGCCCAGATCGACGCCGTTGCCGATATTCGGGCTCTTCAGGATCGACTGGAGGCCGGCCCGCCCGGAGATCCGGGCCCACAGCTTCTCGCCGTCGATCCCCTTGCCGTTGAGCACCCGGAGGAGCACCACCTGCTCCATACCCTCCTGGCCCACCTTGCCGGCGCGGAAGGTCTCTCCGAGCGGATCCTCGACCAGCTTCTTGAGAAGCAGGTACTTCCCAAATTCCTCCGGGATATTCATCAGACGCCTCCTGCTGGATGTCGACTCGTGCTTTCCGCTTGATACACCAGCGGTCTGGAACTGTCAATCGCCTCCTCCTCCGGCCCGGACCCGGCTCAACGGCATCCTCATGGCAACTTCGGACGCGCCCAGAT
>DATIOS010000096.1:0-4721 GCA_035472915.1 Thermoanaerobaculia bacterium | reverse complement strand
TCCTTGTAGAGTTCCAGAGAGAGACGTCCGGTGGCATTGACGAAGTCCGGCACTTGGGCCACCACCGGCACCGACTTCCTCCGCTCCCTGGTGCGCCATCTCGCCGTCGCCCTCGACGTCGAGTACGCCTTCGTGGCCGAGGTCGTCGACGAGCCCGCGACCCGGGCGCGCATCCGCGCCTTCTGGACGGGAACGGACTACGGCGAGCCCTTCGAGTACGGCCTGGTCGGCACTCCGTGCGAGACCGTTCGCGGCCGCGAATACTGCTTCTATCCCAGCGGCACCTGGCGGCTGTTCCCCGGCGACCCCGGCCTGCGCGAGCTGGCCATCGAGAGCTATCTTGCCGTGCCCCTCTACGACGGCAACACCCGGCTTCTCGGCCACATCGCGGTGATGAGCACCGACCCGGCGACCGAGGATCTGGCCGCCGTCTCGATTCTCAAGATCTTCGCCGCCCGCGCCGCCGCCGAGATCGAGCGCAGCCTCGCCGAAGAGGCCCTGGCGCAGCAGAAGGAGCTGGCCCAGGTGACCCTCGCCTCGATCGGCGACGGCGTCATCCGCACCGACGACGCCGGCGTCATCGACTACCTCAATCCCGTGGCGGAGCGCCTCACCGGGTGGGACGCCGCCGAGGCCTGCGGCCAGCCGGTGACCCAGGTTTTCAACGTCATCGACGAAGCCACCGGCAAACCGCTGCACGACGCCGTCGAGCGCTGCCTCCTCGAGGGCCGGGTCACCGAGCACAGCGGTTACTCCATGCTGGTGCGCCGCGACGGCCGGGAGTTCGCCCTGCGCGACTCCGTGGCCCCCATCCAGGACCGCCAGGGCCGCACCACCGGCAGCGTCCTCATCTTCAAGGACGTCACCCAGCTCCGGGGCATGGAGCGCGAGATGATCTACCTGGCGCGCCACGACCCGCTGACCGGCCTCATCAACCGCCGCGAGTTCGAGAAGCGCCTTCAGCTCTGCCTCGACAGCTCCTGGCAGGAGCAGCGCGAGCACGCCCTCTTCTACCTCGATCTCGACGAGTTCAAGGTGGTCAACGACACCTGCGGCCACCTGGCGGGCGACGAGATGCTCAAGCAGGTCACGGCGCTGCTCAAGTCCCTGGTGCGCAAGAGCGACGCCCTGGCCCGGCTGGGCGGCGACGAGTTCGGCGTGCTGCTCGAAGACGCCCATCTGGAGGACGCCCGCGAGCTCGGCGAGCGCCTGCGCAGCGCCGTGCGGCAGTACCGCTTCGGCTGGCAGGAGCGGATCTTCGAGATCGGCGTCTCCATCGGTCTCGTGCCCATCACCTCGGAGAGCGGCGACATGGCCCAGGTTCTCTCCGCCGCCGACGCCGCCTGCTACGTCGCCAAGGAGAGCGGCCGCAATCGCATGCACGAGTACCAGCCGGACGACCGCGCCATGGCCGAGCGCTACGGCGAGATGCAGTGGATCTACCGCATCCACAAGGCCTTTGCCGAGCACCGCTTCTGTCTCTACCGCCAGAGCATCCACCCCCTTCGCGGCGACGGCAGCGAGCCCCCGCTGTGCGAGATCTTCATCCGCATGATGGACGAGGAAGGCCGCATCGCGAGCCCCGGCGCCTTCATCCCCGCCGCCGAGCGGTACCACCTCATCGCTTCGATCGACCGCTGGGTGGTCCACGCCGCGTTCGTCGCCCTGGCCTGCGGCACCCTGTCCCACGGCGACACCACCCGCTTCGCCATCAATCTCTCCGGCCAGTCGGTGGGCGACGACGCCTTCCTCGAATACGTGCTGGCGGAGATCGAGGCCACCGGTATCGCTCCCGAGCGCATCTTTTTCGAGATCACCGAGACCGCGGCCGTGGGCAACCTCGGCAAGGCCATGCAATTCATCCGCGTCCTGCGCGAGATGGGCTTCCACTTCGTCCTCGACGACTTCGGCAGCGGCCTCTCGTCCTTCGCCTATTTGAAGAACCTGCGGGTGGACTTCCTCAAGATCGACGGCACCTTCGTCAAGGACATGGTCGGCAACTCGGTGCAGCGCGCCCTGGTGGAGTCCATCCACCAGATCGGGCAGGTGATGGGCATCCGCACCATCGCCGAGTCCGTCGAGGACCGCACCACCCTCGAAGCCCTGCGGGAGATCGGCGTCGACTATGCCCAGGGCTACGGCCTGTCCATGCCCGAACCGCTGATCTAGGAGAGCTCCCGCGCCCCCCGCCCAAGACCCTCACCCCTGCCCCTCTCCCGACCACCCCATCCCCCGCCCCGGGAGAGGGGACTCGGCTGGGGCGTCTACCCGTCTCTGCCGTCTTTGGTGTCCTTATGTCCTTGTAGGCCCGTGCCGGGGAACCGACCCGTGTTTACAAAATCAGGCCCGCTTCTTGCTTACGCTTCCCGCCGATCCCACACACTCACTCCGCCATGCGAACTCTTTCCTCCCTGAAGGTACTTTCCGAGTCCGACAACTCGCCGGAGGCGGACACAGTGTTCAAAGCTGACTCGCGGCTACCCCTGCAACCGGTGCCCGACGATCCCGGCGACTCCACGGTCGCTCGGCTGCGGCTGCTGGTGGAACCCCGGCCTGCCATCGTCTGGACCACCGATTGCGATCTCGTGTTCCGGCCCGGCCTGGGCAGCGGCCACGCCTTCTTCGGCTTGCGGACGACGCCCGGCACCAGCCTGTTCGATTACTACGGCACCCGCGATCCGGACGCCCTGCCGATCCGCGCCCACCGCCTGGCCCTGGGCGGCGAGTCGGTGAGCTACGAGCAGGAGTCGCAGGGACGCATCTATCAGACCCGCGTCGAGCCGCTGCGCGACGAGGCCCGCACGATCGTCGGCTGCATCGCCGTGGCGGTGGACATCACCGAGCGCCAGCGGGCGGAAGAGGCCCTCTACCAGGAGAAGGAGCGCGCCCAGGTGACCCTCGCATCGATCGGCGACGGCGTCATCCGCAGCGGACCGGACGGCGAGATCGACTATCTCAATCCCGTCGCCGAGCGCCTCACCGGCTGGCATTCCGACGAGGCCCTGGGCCGGCAGGTCTCCGAGGTTTTCCAGATCATCGACGAGCTGACCCGCAGGCCGCTCGGCGATCCGGTCGCCCGCTGCCTGGCCGAAGGACGGGTGGTGGAATCACCCGGCCCGGCTCTGCTGCTCTCCGCCGACGGCAAGGAGTACTCGGTGCGCGACTCGGCGGCGCCCATCTACGACCGCGCCGGCGTCTCTCTCGGCGTCGTCCTGGTGTTCAAGGACGTCTCCCAGCTCCGGGGCCTGGAGCGCGAGATGGTCTACCTGGCGAGCCACGACACCCTGACCGGACTCATCAACCGCCGGGAGTTCGAGGTGCGCTTGGAAAGAGCCATTGGCAGCGCCCGGGCCGAACGCCGCCACCACGTGTTGCTCTACCTCGACCTCGACGAGTTCAAGCTGGTCAACGACACCTGCGGCCATCTGGTGGGTGACGAGATGCTCAAACAGGTCACCGCTCAGTTGCGCTCCCGGGTACGGCGCAGCGATACCCTGGCCCGGCTGGGAGGCGACGAGTTCGGCATTCTCCTCGAGGACTGCCCGCTGGACCACGCCCGGGAGATCGCCGAGGCGATGCGACGCACCGTCCGCGACTTCCGTTTCTGCTGGCGTGAGCAGATCTTCGAGGTGGGCGTCTCCATCGGCCTTGTCCCCATCGACTCCGATAGCGGCGACCTCGCCAACGTCATGAGCGGCGCCGATGCCGCCTGTTACGTGGCCAAGGACAATGGCCGCAATCGAGTTCACGAGTACGAGACGGACGACACTTTGGTCGCCGAGCGCTATGGCGAAATGCAGTGGATCCACCGCATCCACGGCGCCTTCGAGGACCGCCGCTTCCGTCTCTTCTACCAGCTCATCCAGCCGTTGAACACCGAAAGCGGTCCCCAGGAGCTCCTCTGCGAGGTTTTCATCCGCATGCTGGACGACCGCGGCAAGGTGATCGCGCCTTCAGCCTTCATCGCCGCGGCGGAGCGCTACCACCTCATGACCTCCATCGACCGCTGGGTGGTGAAGACGGCCTTCCGCGCCCTCGCCGAGGCGCAACGCGGCGAGCAGTCGCGCAACGTTCTGTTCGCGATCAATCTGTCGGGCCAGTCGATCGGCGACGACGGGTTCCTCGCGTTCGTGATTGAAGAGCTGGAGTCCAGCGGCGTGGACACCCGGCGCATCTGCTTCGAGATCACCGAGACGGCAGCCATCAGCAAGCTCGACCGCGCCATCCGCTTCATCAAGATCCTCAAGTCCAAGGGCTGCCGCTTCATCCTCGACGACTTCGGCAGCGGCCTCTCCTCCTTCGCCTATCTGCGGGACCTGGAGGTCGAGTTCCTGAAGATCGACGGCGAGTTCGTGCAGAACATGATGGAGGATCGGGTGAAGCGGGCCATGGTCGAGTCCATCAACCAGATCGGCCACGTCATGGGGCTCACCACCATCGCCGAGTGGGTGGAGAACCGCCAGACCCTGGAGGCCCTGACGGAGATGGGCATCGACTACGCCCAGGGTTTCTGGCTCTGCCGGCCGCAGCCGCTGGTGCACGATCTGTAGCCTTGCGTAGGGGCGGGTCTGGACGGGCGGGAGTCGTGCCGACCACCAGGAGCGAGCCCGCCGCCGCCACCCGCCGCGAAACCCCCGAAGGCTCCACGGGGTCGGGGAACGGCAAGGGCATCGGTCCTCGTTGCCGCAGCCGCCCCGGCGCGGAGTGCGGCGCGCGTAGAC